>JALWSI010000096.1 GCA_027080315.1 bacterium
GAACTGAATGAATGCTCACTCACTATTCTGAGAGAAGAGATCTGTCAAGAGGGTGAACCATAATTTGAAAATAATTTTTTCGGCAGAAACAAGATTGACCTAAAAAAGGCTGGTCTTCCGACACCTCAATAATTCAGAAGTCACAAAGTTTCCATCATTACACAAAACGGTTTTTATTTTCAATAAGGTTTTATTGAACAGCTCCTGGCTTAACTGGAAGACCCCATGGGATAGGCGAAAGAGCAGCCCCTATCTAAACCAGCCCTCCCCATCCACCCATCCGCTAGGGATGCTTTACCAAATAGAGCATCTTATTTCTTAACAGCAGCCTCCACCTCTGAATAACTGCCAGGGTAGTAACTAACATTGTGAAAGGCGTTGTCACAGAGCTTTTCGGCAAGGGCCCTTGCCTCCTCTCCGTTTCTGCCAAACACGATCACCCGGGTGTTGTGGTCAAAGTAGTAGGGCAACCTGCCATCCTTCTTGGCCTTCTTCACCTCTTGCAGGGTCACGTTCTTTGCTTTGGGAAGACTACCCCTCTCAAAGAGGCTATGAGGACGGGCATCTATAAACCAGGCTGTGCGGTCTTTGAAGTAAATTTCCTTCAATCCTTCAAGGGAGACTTCGCAAGGAAAACCAAAGGCCCTCCAGAAAGGAATGCCAAGCTGATAGCGATAGGCATTGGTGTAACCAAGTCTCCGAAGGAATTTGGCTACTCTCCTGCTCTTTCCGCAGTGTATTCCATTGCAATAGGTTACAATAAAAGTGCTCTTGTCTTTGAACCGTTTGGTAATAACCTTAATCAGGTCATCCTCCCAAATATTGATGGCTCCTGGGATGTGGCTCATTGCATACTCGTGACTGGGGCGCACATCGATCACAACTCCCTCATGGTGGTTCAGGATATCCACCAAGCGGGCAGTGGATACCTCGGGCACCGCTGCACGGTCTCCCAGCACAGCTTTGAAAAGCGGGCTGCTCTTCAGGGTAAAGCCTGAGCATACCACTCCTACCAACAGAATAGCTATAGAAATTTTCAATCGCCTCATAATACCCCTCCTTCGCATGATTACCTTTCTATAAAAGATATTAGTGTTTGTGAGATAGGAGCAAATAGAAACCTTCTATTGTACATCAACCCTCTTATTGGATGAGAAATGCCCAAAGCTGGTAAAAGGTTTCCCACTCCCCCAAAACTATACCCATCCTTATAGCCCCTGTATGAGTAGCCAATCCCTAAATATGGCCAAACCATAGGAAATAACATCTACATCTTGATTCAACATTCCTGCCTCAAACCCTTGGCACGATCTTTGCTCTCCTGCTCAAGCAGGAGGAGAGAAGAATGATTAGCAGCTTATACACAGGCGCAGCAGGAATGGTGGTAGGCGAAAGGCGATTGGACATAATCGCCAACAACCTCGCCAATGTGGACACCCCAGGGTACAAGTCTGACAAGCTCACCTTCTCAGACTATCTTCTCACCCACGGATACGTGAAAGGATACCCTCAAGATCCACCATCTCCCATACCTGCCTCGGCTCTGGCTCCAGAAGAGCCCTCTTCTCCAGAGCCCTTTGACGCCAAGAACCCCATTGTGTTTCCGGACCAACACTACATTGATTTTCAAGAGGGCCCCTTACAGGAGACAGGCAACACATTTGACTTTGCCATCAGGGGCAGGGGGTTCTTCATGGTACAGACAGACCACGGATACGCCTTCACCCGTAAAGGAATTTTCCACGTTGATCCCAAAACCAAGTACTTGGTGAACGACGATGGTTATCCAGTGATGAAGAGGGTGCCTCCGGGACAACCACCTGAGCCCATAACCATAGACGACACCACAAAAGAGGTGGTGGTCCGCTACGACGGCGGGGTGCTGGTAGATGGCAACCTTGTGGGAGAGATAGATATCCGCGACTTCAACAAACCTTACAATCAGGTGCTTGAGAAGGCAGGATACTCCCTTTTCGTACCCAAAGATCCCGCGAACCTCGGATACTCAAGGGATCCTGACGAGAATCAGGTGCTGCAAGGCTACATTGAGAAGTCCAACGTGAACGCAGTGAGGTCAATGATGGAGCTCATCAACGCCTTCAGGCACTACGAGAGCTGCCAGAAGGCCATACAGATAACCTTTGAGGACGTGACCAGAACAACGGTCACCGACGTTGGAAGGGTTGGATAAGAATAAGAGGTTAGAGCAGGAGGAGCAGCTATGTTAAGGGCATTGTGGACAGCAGTTACAGGAATGAGAGCCCAACAGTTGAACATTGACGTGATCTCCAACAACCTTGCCAATGTGAACACTGTTGGGTTCAAGCGCACCAGGGCCGACTTTCAGGACCTGATGTATCAGACCCTGAGGCCACCCGGGGCAGACAGCACCGCTAACACCAAGATCCCTACAGGAATACAGGTGGGTCTTGGTGTGCGCCCCGCAGCCTTAGAGAAGATCTTTTTGCAGGGTAACTTCAAGCTCACCGACAATCCACTGGACATCGCCATAGAGGGAAAGGGCTTCTTCCAGATAACCCTACCCAATGGTGACACCGCCTACACAAGATCAGGAGCTTTTAAAATAGACGATCAGGGTAGAATGGTGACCTCTGATGGCTACCTTCTTCAACCTGCAATCACCATTCCCTCTGACGCCATAGACATCTCAATAGGTGAAGATGGAACGGTTAGTGTGCTGCAACCAGGCAACACCGACTACACCCAGGTGGGCCAGATTCAGATCGCAACCTTCCAGAACCCCGCAGGGCTGAAGAGCATAGGCCGAAACCTTTTTGTTGAGACAGGTTCCTCAGGCCCTGCAACCGTTGGAACTCCTGGAGAGGATCAGTTCGGCACCTTAGCCCAGGGATACGTTGAGATGTCAAACGTGGACACCGTTGAAGAGATGGTGAACCTCATCGTGGCGCAGCGTGCTTACGAAGCAAACTCAAAGACCATTCAGACCGGAGACGACATGCTGCGTATAGCCAACAACCTGAGGAGGTAACGGGCCATGATGGGGCGTAGAAGAGAATTCAATCTGCCTGCTGTGTTGCTCTTCTCCTGCTGCTTCACCTTGTTTTTTGGTCTTGTTGTGGCTTCTACCGCTGTTTCGGCAGCCACTCTCGCCCACGAGGCTGCAGAGTATCTGTCTGATGTGGTGGGAAGCCCAGTTAAGATCATTGAGGTTGAGGCGGGGCGACCCTTGTCCCGCCTCCATGCCCCTTTCCATATCCTCAGACACACCGGAGGATGGCAAAGGGGCGAGACCTCGCTTTTGGTAGCAGGAGGAGAAGGACGCACCGCATGGGTTAAGGTGAGATTTGGGGTAGAGGCCGCTGTTGTTGTGGCCTCTCACGAGATTCCCAGAGAGAGAGTTCTTTCAAAGAGCGATCTCATGGTGAAGAAGGGGCTCTTCTCTCCCAGAGAGCTCTCTTCAGCCATCACCGATCCCAATCAGATCGTGGGAATGACCGCCAAGAGAAAGATCTCCACCGGCTCAATCATCACTCCCAGGATGGTGAAACAGACCATTCTGGTGAAGCGTGGCGACCTGGTCACCGTTAAGGTTGAGGCTGGTGACATTCTCATCCTCGCCAAGGCCAAAGCCCTTAGATCCGGGGCACTGGGAGATGAGATCCCCGTTCAGAACATTGCCACTGGTCGCAACTTTTCTGGGGTTGTGGCAGGTCGCGACCAAGTGATTGTGGAAATAGGAGGCTAAGGATGAGGCGGTTGGGACTATTACTGGTGATCATGGGTCTCCTGACGGCGGGATGCGCCAGCAAGCAGGGAATGATGGAGACCTTCAGGGATGCTCCCCCTCTGAAGACCTGGGAGGAGCATCCACGCCAGAGAGACAGTTTTCCATTAGACAAGGCCTACATGAGCGAAGGCTCACTTGTTACCAAAGGAAAAGTGAACAAGACCCTATTTGCAGACTTCAGGGCCCGTCACGTGAACGATATGGTGACCATCATTGTGAAAGAGTCCGCCACCTCTTCCGACGATGCCAAGACAGAGAACGACAGAGAGTGGGCAGCCGAGACAAAGCTGGCCAAGCTATTTGGCCTTAAAGACGATGTGTCAGCTCTATTTGGCGTGAAGGACCCCTCAACCCTGCTTGACATGAGCTCAAAGTCTGGATTCAAGGGCAAAGGCAAGAACACCCAGAAGACAACCTTAGAGACCAGAATAGCCGCCTTGGTTACCGAAGAGCTGCCCAATGGGAACCTGGTTATTGAGGGACGCAGGGACCTCTTCGTGAACGGAGAGCGGAAGGTGTTGGCCATAAGAGGGGTTGTGAGGCCTCAGGACATCTCCCCGGACAACACCATCTCGTCAGAGTATGTTGCCAACGCCCAGATCATCTACCAAGGCGAAGGAATAGTATCCCAGAGCCAGCAGCCGGGACTCTTCACAAAGCTGCTGCTCTTCTTCTGGCCGTTTTGAGGGGTGAGCCATGACGAAGAGAGCAACAGATAGAACGGCAATAGTGACAGCAGTGGTTCTCCTTCTGCTGCTGGTGATCCCCCAAAGGGCCTGGTGCGTCAGGATAAAAGAACTGAGCCACGTAGAAGGAGCCAGAGAGAACATGCTCACTGGCTACGGAATCGTGGTTGGTCTTGACGACACAGGGGATGACACCAAGAGCTACTACCAGAGCATCGCCAACATGCTTGAGCACTTTGGAATAAGGGTACCAGCAGATCAGATTGATGTGGGAAACGTGGCAGCGGTGATGGTTACCGCCAAGCTACCCCCCTTTGCCAAACCTGGAATGGAGATTGACATTGACGTGGCCTCTGTTGGAGACGCAGACAGCCTCGCGGGGGGAACCCTCATTATGACTCCTCTGCTTGGACCAGACGGAAAGGTTTACGCCGTGGCTCAAGGTCCACTCACCATGGGAGGGTTCAACACCAGAGGAGGCGGAGGTAAGACCCAGAAGAACCATCCAACTGCGGTACACGTGCCCAACGGAGCCATTGTTGAGAGGGCAGTGCCAATAACCTTTTCGCAGAAGGACAGCATAAGGCTATTCCTCAACTCTCCTGATTTTGCCACAGCATCAAGAATAGCAAACGCGGTTAACTTGGTGTGGCCCAACTCTGCCAAGGCCACTGACCCTGCCACGGTAGAGGTTCTGGTGCCCCCCAAATACCGCAATAATCCCGTTCCTTTTGTGGCCCAGCTTCAAGAGCTTGAGGTGGCCCCTGACATCAGAGCCAAGGTGGTTCTGGACGAAAGAACGGGAACAGTTGTTATGGGTGGAGAGGTGAAGATCCTTCCGGTGGCCATATCTCACGGAAACCTCTCCATCTCGGTGGCGCCCCCTAAGGGAGGAAGGCAGGCAATAGGATCACAAAAGACGGTCTTCTTAGGCGATGAGAAGTCCTCAGAGTCTAATCTTGAGGTGCTGGTGAATGCCCTCAATAGGATAGGAGCCACTCCTCGGGACATCATCGCCATTCTCAGGGCCCTTAAGGCCACCGGGGCCCTCAAGGCCGACTTAGAGGTGATCTAATGGTCAAAGGCATCACGGCATACTCCGAGGCCAAGGTCACAGAAGAGACCGCCCAAGAGGCTGCAAAGCGTAAAAGAAGAGATCAACAGCTGCGCAACGCCTGTGAGGCCTTTGAAGCGTACTTCTGGCGGATCGTGATGAAAGAGGCTTTTAAGAGTCTCCCAAAAGACTCCATTCTGAATAAGGGTGGACCAACGGGGATCTACATGAGCATCGCCATGGGCCCCTTCAGCGAAACCCTTGCCAAGAACGGAGACCTTGGTCTCGCAAAGACCCTTTATGAGAGCTTCAAAGCCGCAGATGCCTATAAAGTTTCTCATGGTGCCTCCGATAGGAAGGGTGAACCAAAGCCCTTCAAGGAGGTGCGAGCATGAACGTGAACGATGTGGGTAACGTAAAAGGCGTTGATCTCTCTGTCTATCTGAGAGAACCCGCACAGAAGAGAGCCGAAGAGGCTGCAAAAAGAGAGCCTGTACAGGGTTCCGTGGCAGAGAAACCGGTTGTTAGAAGCAGCGACCGGGTGGAGCTCTCGCGGGAGGTTAGGGAGATCAACAAGGTAAGAGAGGAAGCTAAAGGCGACAAGGTACGGGAGGAGAAGGTAGCCCAGGTCAAGAAGGAGATAGAGACGGGGCAGTACGAGCTTAACAGCAAGAGAACCGCTTACGGCATAGTTAAAGAGAGCGTAATAGATAATCTGTTTGCATAAGCGTTTTTCTCCCCTTCTCCTGGGCTCCTCCCGTATTTGCGCAGGGAGGTGAGAGAATGAAACAGCTACGGAGAGTGATTGAAGGGGAGATATCTTTGCTGGAGAAGATGAACCAGCTACTTGCCCAGGAGAGAGGGACCATCTTTGAAGGCGACTTTGATGCGCTGGTCTCCTTGGCTTCAGAAAAGGAAGACATGGGAAAGGCGCACACCGTTCTTGAGGGGTTGAGAAAGTCTGCTGTTGAGGAATTTGCTCAAAAGAGAACTGGAAAGAGAAGAGAACTCACAGCAGACGAGATGTTTGACCTTATGAGCCCTGAAGAGCAAGCGGAGTTTCGTCCACTCTTTGAGAGGCTGAGAGAGCTTGCTCACAAGGTCTCTTGGGAAAACAGACAGAACGCCTTTCTTCTGGAGAAGGCTCGGGAGATAAACGAAGGATTGCTACGCATATTCGTACCCCTTATGTCTCCACCAACCTACAATCAGAATGGTGAGTTTTGGCCAAACAAGAACACTGCATCAAGATTCTTATCAAAGGCCTGAGGGGAGGTAGCCATGCCTAATCTGTTTGCGATGTTGGGAACCGGCAGAACCGCTCTCATGAGCGAAC
>JALWSI010000097.1 GCA_027080315.1 bacterium
CGTCACCCTGTAGCGCATCAATTCAGTCCTTTCAGCTCTTCTTTAAGAGAGACCTTCTTTTTCAGCCAGCGCTTAACCTTCTCAATAAGCTCTTTGCGATAGTTTTCGTCCAGTACCGTCTCTTCAAGGTACTTTTTGTACTTCTCTAAGGCGTTGTCTCCCTTCTTCTTCTCCTCTTCATCTCCTGTTAAACGGTAGATGGCGTAGTGGGTTTCAGCTATGTGGCGTATCCAACCCCTGCCTCTCTCCTCCTGCTCCATCTTTTCGGCATAGGCGAGGAACTCCCGGTAGGCCTCAACGGCCTTCTCCTTCTCACCCAGGTCTTCGTAAACACCTGCAACATCACACCAGAAGACTCCTCCGTCTTCCTTCTTAGCCTCTTCAAGGTAATAGTTAAGCATGTTTTTCCGGGCGTTGAGGAGCCTCTCCTCGTTGCCGATCTTTTCCCACAGCTCTGCTGCATCTTCCCAGTACCACCCTTCCTCTTTGGCTAAACGCTCAACCACTTCCACTGCCCGTTGCAGATCCTTCAGGGTCTTCTCAAATATGTCCCTTGCCTTCCTGAGGTAGTAGTCGTCGGTCTCCTTCTCTGCCAGCTTCAAGCAGAGCTCTGCCACCTTCTTCCAGTCTCCTGCCTCTTCGTAGCAGAAGAGGGCAGAGGAATCCCATCCCAGCTCCTCGTAAAGCTTGGCTGCCTCGTGGTACTTCTTGGCCTTTCTCAGTTTAAGGGCGGCCTTCTCTTTCTTTCCTTCTCTGAGCAGGGTTTCAGGGGACTTGAACCTGTCAACGATTCCCAGTTCAGGCTCGGTTATGTAGAGGAGCCCTGCCACCACCAAGCACACAAAGAAGATCGTTAACAGCACAAACCAGGTTGGATGGTGTAACAGTGCTGCCTCGTAGGCCCCATTTAGGCCCAAAAGCCCCAGAACCAGCGAGATCCCCCCCAGCTTCCAGTTGCGGGCCCATAGGGCTATTCCGCCAACGGCGCAGAGGCCAAGCCCTCCAACCAAGTAAAGGATAAACAGCAAAGCCCTGATCAGAAACTCAAACATCTTTCATTTCCTCCCTTCTCTCTCCCTCTTCACACGACACATCTTTCAACCAATCCCGATTCTCGTGGTACCATTCTACCGATCTCCTTATCCCCTCTGCAAGATCAACCTTTGGTTCCCAATCAAGCAGCCTTTTGGCCTTCTCAATCTCGGCCCAGGTGGCCATCATATCCGCCTTGTGGAAGGGCTTGTACTCTACCTTTGCCTTTTTTCCCACATACTCTTCCACCAAGGCCAGTGCCTCCATGAGACCATGGGGCCTGTTGTTACCAAGGTTGATCACCTCAAACCCCACCTCTCTCAATCCTGCTACGGTACCTTTGGCGATGTCGTCAACGTAGGTGAAGTCCCGGCTCTGTGATCCGTCGCCGTAGATGGTTATGGGAGTACCTTCAGCCACGTACTTGATGAACCTGAATATGCTCATGTCGGGACGCCCTGCAGGGCCATACACGGTGAAGTACCGGGTTACAGTGATGTCTATGCCGTAGAGATAGTGGTATGAGTAACAGAGCGCCTCGGCGGCTTTTTTGGATGCAGCGTAGGGGGAGAGTGGTTCATTCACCGGTAACTCCTCAACAAAGGGCATGGGGCTTCCCGCATACAAGCTTGATGTTGAGGCAAGAAGAAATTTTTTAACCCCAAACTTTCTGCAGCACTCAAGGAGCACCAGAGTGCCCTTGGCGTTTGTGTGAAGGTAGATCTGGGGATCAACAAGGCTGTATCTCACCCCTGCCCTGGCAGCCAGGTTGATCACTGCGTGAAACTCGTGTTGAGAAAAGATAGGTTCTACAAATCCCTCGTCTGCGATGTCTCCTTTGTAAAAGGTGAAGTTTGGGGATCTTTGAAGCTGCGAGAGCCTCCACTCTTTGAGCCTCACGTCGTAGTAGAGGTTCATCTCGTCTATTCCTACCACCTGGTAGCCGTTTTCAAGAAGAAGCTCCCCGGTCTTCCAGCCAATGAACCCTGCGCATCCCGTGAGAAGGACGGTCTTACCCATAGAATCCCCGTATCGCTTCAATCACCATCTCTTGCTCTTCCTCTTTTAGATAGGGGTGCATGGGAAGGCTCATCACCATTTTGGCCGCCTTCTCTGCCTGTGGGAAAGAGCCCTCTTTGTAGCCCAGAGACTCAAAACAGGGTTGTATGTGGAGTGGGATGGGATAATGCACCGCTACAGGTATCCCTTGGGACTCAAGGTGGCTTTTCAGATCGTCTCTCTTCTCAGCCTTTATGGTGTATTGGGCAAACACCGACAGGTTGTGATCAAGCACCTTTGGAGTCTCCACAACCCCTGACAGTCCTTGGTTGTAAACCTCTGCTTTCTCTTGCCTTAACTCCACCTCTTTTGGAAAGTGTCTCAGCTTAACCAAGATGACCGCTGCCTGGATGGTGTCCATGCGTCCGTTTATTCCAATGGAGTGGTGAAGGTAACGCTCCTTCTGGCCGTGGTTTCTTAGCATCTTGAGGTGTTCTGCAAGCCCGGGATCAGAGGTGAAGACCGCGCCGCCATCTCCAAAACACCCCAAGGGCTTGGCTGGGAAGAAGGAGGTGATGGCTACCTCTGTGATTCCACAGGATGGTCGGTTCTTGTAGGTTGCCCCAAAGGACTGGGCAGCGTCTTCTAAAAGAAACAACCCGTGCCTTTCTGCAATCTCTGATAGTTCATCAAACTCGGGGCATTGACCAAATAGGCTCACCGCCACTATGCCCTTGGTCCTCTCTGTGATGGCGTCCTCCACCAGACTGGGATCAATGTTGAAGGTTACAGGGTCAATATCCACAAAGACGGGTTTTGCCCCTAAAAAGGCTATTGTCTCTGCAGTGGCAATGAAGGTGAAGGGGGGGGTGATCACCTCATCACCTGGGCCCACCCCCAGGGCCATGAGGGCGAGAAGAAGGGCGTCTGTGCCAGAAGAGCAGGAGACCACCTCTCTATTACCAACAAACCGCCCAAGCTCCTTCTCCATCTGGGTTATCTGCGGTCCCATGATGTACCGGGCCGAGGCAACCACCTCACCAATAGCCTCATCAATCTCGTTCTTGTAAAGGTTGTACTGCCGTTTCAAGTCAATGAAATCCATCTTCATCATAGGTTCTCTCCGGTTCCTTGGGATGGAGTTTCCTCCATCTCCTTTAGGTCCTTTCTCAGTGCCTCAATCTCCCGTTGTAGCCTCTCGTACTCTTCCGTCTTGCGTCTTAAGAAGTGGTAGGTCAAACGCACCTTCTCTTCCATGCCCTTGGGGGTGAGGTAGTAGAGGTATTTGGCCTTGTTATCAGAGCTTTTGAAGTTCCTCATCTTAACAAGCCCCTTCTCAACAAGGGCCTTGATGAGATAGTTGGTCTTGCCAACGCTCACTCCTAAGGCTTGGGCAAGCTCCCTCTGGGTGATGGCAGGGTTCTCCTCTATGAGCTTGATCAGTTTCAGCCTCTCTTCACTCAAAGGCCATACCTCACTTCATGATGTGTGGTGTTTTCTATTTTCACCCTTATGCTCTATGCAACGGGATTGAAAATTAGACTAAGGCTTTTTTGCCGAGATACACCGCCGCGGTTCCCAGCTCCTCCTCAATCCTAAGCAGTTGGTTGTACTTGCAAACCCTGTCCACCCTGCAAGGGGCCCCTGTCTTAATGAGTCCAGAGTTCACGGCTACAGCCAGATCTGCAATGGTGGTGTCTTCTGTCTCTCCTGAGCGGTGAGAGATCACCACCTTGTACCCTGCTCTAACAGCGGTCTCTATGGCCTGAAGGGTTTCGGTTAGGGTGCCTATCTGGTTCAGCTTGATGAGAGCAGCGTTGGCAACCCCTGTCTCTATCCCTTTCTGGATGAGCTTGGGGTTGGTGACGAATATGTCGTCTCCCACCAAAACCACCTTTGAGCCCAGAGCCTTTGTGAGCTCTTTCCAGCCATCCCAGTCGTCTTCTGCCAGGCCATCCTCAATGAGAAATAGAGGATATTTCTCTACCCATTTGGCATAGAACTCCACCATCTCAGAGGCGCTCTTTTGGGCATTCTCAGAGGCCAGAACGTATTTCCCATCTTTGTAGAAGCTCGTGGAGGCAGGATCTATTGCCAAGGCCACCTCTTCCCCAGGCTTGTATCCCGCCTTCTCAATTGCCTCCATCAAGAGTACCATAGCGTCTTCGTTGCATCCTATGCTGGGGGCAAAGCCTCCTTCATCACCAACCGCTGTGCTAAGCCCTTTCTCGTGAAGCACCTTCTTCAAGGTGTGGTACACCTCCGCTCCCATGCGAAGGGCCTAGGCAAAGGTTTCGGCCCCTACGGGGGCTATCATAAACTCTTGGAGATCAACGTTGTTGTCTGCGTGAACCCCTCCGTTCAACACGTTCATTAAGGGAACAGGCAGAACCGAGGCATTTGTACCTCCAATGTATCGGTAAAGGGGCAGACCAGCCTCTTCAGCAGCCGCTTTTGCAACTGCTAAGGATACGCTTAAAATGGCGTTTGCTCCTAGCTTCTCCTTGTTTGGGGTGCCGTCAATCTCAAGCATGGTCTCGTCAATCAGCCTTTGGTCGGTGGCATCAAGCCCCACGATCTCTTCGGCGATGATGTTGTTAACGTTCTCAACAGCCTTTAGGACTCCCTTTCCATGAAAGCGCTTCTTGTCGCCGTCTCTCAGTTCCAGGGCCTCTAACTCTCCAGTGGATGCCCCTGAAGGAACCGCCGCCCTTCCAATAACCCCGGAGTCAAGCAGCACCTCTGCCTCAACTGTAGGGTTCCCCCGAGAATCAAGTATCTCTCTTGCCACAACCTCAACAATCATGCCCATGGGTCGCACCTCCCGTCTCTTTCACAGAGTTGGTCTGTTGATACCAAAATAGATGGCCCTTCACCACCTCAAGGAGTCGCATTGAGACACTTTACATCTCCTCAAACTTGACACTCTCTTCACCAATACATACGTGATGCCTATGAGATGGGTGAGATTGCCCTAAAAAGGGTGAGAATGATCCAAAGGAGATGATTGAAAGGGAATGGTCATACTGAAGAGGCTACCTGCCCAAGGAACCATTGGGTCAAAAGAGATTGGGGTTTTGAGAGAGGCCCTTACCCGCAACTGGCTTAGAATCTTGTTGCTCGTGGTTCTCTCCTGTGCCGTACTGCTTCCCTCGCTCTCCACAACCTCTTTGTGGGATCCCGACGAGGGTCGCTATGCAGTGTGTGCAAGAACCGCTATTCGTGAGGGACACTGGATTGTGCCCTATTACAATGGCCATCCCCGAGTGGTTAAGCCTCCACTTATGGTGTGGCTGGTGGCGGCGAGCTCCTTGGCCTTCAACAAAGGAGAGGTGACTGAGTGGACCGCCCGTCTCCCTTCAGTTTTGGCCGCTGTATTAACCGTGGTTCTCACATTTCTCATTGCATACATTCTGGGTTTGGAACCCAACGCTTCAATGCTGGCGGGACTGATACTCTTAACCTCCCATCTATTTTGTAAACAGGGCAGGTTTGCCATAACAGACATGGTGCTTCTCTTCTTTTTAATCGCCTCATTCTTCTGTTTCGTCATGGGTTATGGCTTAGGAAGGGCCATGCCCAACGAGAGATGGTATCTGGGGATGTACCTCTTCTGGGGATTGGCCACCATGCAGAAAGGGCCGGCAGTTGGGTTTGTGCTGCCTGTTTTGATCATCATGGTCTTTCTGTGGAGCAGTTCAGAGCTTTACAGGGTGAGAGAGCTGATCTCCTTGTGGGGGATAGCTATCTATCTTCTTCTTGTGTTGCCTTGGCCTTTGGCGGTGGGCAAAGACTACCTTAAGGCCTTTTTATGGGATAATAATGTGAAGAGATTTGCCAGCAATCCTGAGTGGAAGAGCTCTCCCTTCTTTTACATTAGCAACCTTCCCTTTCAGTTCATGCCCTGGAGCCCTTTCCTGGTGCTTCTTTTTGGGACTATCCGCAAGGTTAAGCTGGAGTTTGAGGTTAAGACGGCCTTTTTGTGGTGCTGGTTTGGAGTGGTGTTTCTGCTCTTCTCTCTCTCAGACACAAAGAGGTCTTCCTACATTTTGCCCCTTTACCCAGCCCTCTCCATCCTTGTTGCTTGGGCTTTTCAGAATCTTGAGTGGCATGAGAGGGAGCTCAGACCTTACTGGAAGGTGAGTCTTGTTCTATTGGGCCTGTCCCTTGCAGGGGTGTGCGGAGGAATGGTGTGGCTATGGTGGAATCGCATGCCTGTGGATCCTTTGGGCATCGCTTTGGGACTGTTTGGGGCCTCCTTAGGCGCTCCTCTTCTGCTCTATCTCTTGTCAAAGGAGAGGTTGAAGCCAGTTGTGGGCTTGGTTTTTGCTTTGGCTTTGGGATACTCCCTTCTCTACACCGCTTGGTACCAACCAACTTACGATAGATATTACCGTTCGCCTAAGCGGTACATTATGCCCATGAAGAAGCTCTTGGGGAGTTCACGGCTCTTCCATTTAGGCTCTATCCGCTCCCACGATCTCTTCTATTTTGAGAGAGATCACATTCCCGCCTGGACACCTAAGGACGGTGTTGAGGTTTTGAAGAACTCATATCTCCTTTCAAGGGGCAGAAAGGTAGATGCTTTCCCCACCGAGATTAAGGCTGGACTAAATGAGGTTATTGAGGTAAAATATCGGGGTAAGAGAATGGTACTCTTAAGGGGAGACAATGGGGTATAAAGAGAGATACGCCAAGTATTACCTGCTCTGTAGAGGGGTGATGGCTGTAGCCACCGCTATCTTCTTGGTTTCTTTTTTCGTTCAGTTCAGAACCCTACAGACAAAGGTGTTGGCTTCTTATCTTT
>JALWSI010000098.1 GCA_027080315.1 bacterium
CTGCTGCCCAATGCCTGCTGCTCAACCATTGTGGTCACCATGAACGCCAGAGAGCTCATCCACTTTTTCACTCTGAGATGCTGCAGAAGGGCCCAGTGGGAGATCAGAGAGGTAGCAAAAGAGATGCTCAGGTTGTGCAAAAAGGTGGCTCCCTTGCTCTTTGAAAATGCGGGTCCCTCTTGCCTGAGAGGGCCTTGCCCAGAGGGAGAGATGAGCTGCGGTAAATCAGAGGCGGTGCGGGAGGAGTTTCTCAACCTATGATAACCCAGAAGCTGGAAGAGGCAGAGAAGCGGTTTATTGAACTTGAAGAGGAGCTGGCCTCTGCTTCGGGAGACTTCAAACGCTACCAGGTCCTCGCCAAAGAGCACGCCGAACTGGCTCCTTTAATCAAGACCTATCGCAGGCTCAAAGAGGTTGAACGAGAGATAGACGAAGCGTCAGCCATGCTTGAGGAAGACGACATGGAGCTGAAAGAGCTCGCGAAAGAGGAACTTCCCAAACTCAAAGAGGAACGCGAGCGCCTGCTTAAGGATCTGAAACTCATGCTGCTGCCGAAGGATCCCCGGGACTCTAAGTCTGTCTTCCTTGAGATAAGGGCAGGGGCTGGTGGAGAAGAAGCCGCCCTTTTCGCCCAAGAGTTGTTTCGCATGTATCAACGCTACGGCGAGTCCAAGGGATGGAAGATAGAGGTGCTTGACCAGCACCTTACGGACCTTGGTGGAGTCAAAGAGATCGTGGCATCTGTTCAGGGCAAAAACGTCTATTCTCTACTCAAATACGAAAGCGGGGTTCACAGGGTGCAAAGGGTCCCCGAGACCGAATCAGGGGGCCGTATCCATACCTCCACCGCCACAGTGGCGGTGCTTCCAGAGATTGAGGAGGTGGAGGTTGAGATAAAGCCCGAAGAGCTGAGAATAGATCTGTACCGCTCAAGTGGACCTGGAGGGCAACACGTTAACGTCACCGACTCGGCGGTGCGAATCACCCACCTTCCCACGGGGATAGTGGTGCAATGTCAAGACGAGCGTTCCCAGCACAAGAACAAAGAGAAGGCCATGCGTATGCTGAGGGCCAAACTGAAGGACAAGATGGAGCAAGAAGCTCAGGCAAAGGTGTCAGCGGACCGCAGACGCCAGGTGGGAACAGGAGACAGAAGCGAGCGTATAAGGACCTACAACTTTCCTCAGAACAGGGTAACAGATCACAGAATAGGATTGACACTATACAAGCTGGACGCAATAATGGCTGGCGAACTTGACGAGCTGATTGAGGCGTTGGCTGCTTACGACCAGGCCATGAAACTTGAGTCATTCGGAGAGAAGAGGGAGGGCGACGCTACATGATAAAGGCAGACTTGATAGAGGCAGTGATGAATGCCACAGGATACTCCAGGGCAGAGGCTGAAGAAGCGGTTAATCTCACATTAAAGATAGTGATAGATGCCTTGAAGAACGGAGAAGAGGTTGTTATCCGCCGATTTGGCAGCTTTGCGGTGTATCCTTCAAAGAGAACCAAGGGTCGCAACCTTTCTACTGGCAAAGAGGTGCCGATTCCTCCAAGAAACGTGGTGCGCTTCAGGCCCAGCAGGCATATGCGCATAGTTAAGGATGATTGAGCCTATGGAGGAATAATAAGGGCTTAGCAGCCCTTGTAGTATTAACATTTCTGCTGATCACAACGACGAGGATCCTCTTCTCTCTCAAAGAGAGAAGAGAGATCCTCAATTTATATCCACCTGGCTCCCTCATTGAAGGCTACGCCACAGTGGTGGATGATCCCCTTGAGTTAAAAAGGGGATACAGCCTTCTGGTGAAGTTCAAGACCCACAAACTACTGGTCACCCTATTCTCCCCTTTTCAGCCTGACACTCCCTTGAGATTCGGAGATAAGGTGTGGGTTAAGGCCCACATACTATCGTTAAATCCTTGCTCAGACTCCTTGAGCACCGTGGATATTCTCTCTTTTAGACACCTCAGGGGATGGTGCAAAAGGATCAGGTTCATAGGTTCCGCCAGCCCTCACTCCCTTCTTGTAAAGATCCACATATTGAAAGGACAGATAAAGGAGAGAATGACCGCTGCCCTTGGCCCAGAGGCGAGCTCTTTGCTGGCTGCCCTGGTGCTGGGAGCAAGGGAAGAGCTACCAAAAGAGCTAAGATACGACTTCAAAGCCTCAGGTTTGGCCCACCTGCTGGCCGTTTCTGGTTTTCACGTGGGGATCGTGGCCCTGGTTATATTCTGGATATTGAGGCTTCTCCTAAAATTGACGATCCTGTTTTGGCCAAACCTGGTGATCTCACCTCTACTCACTCCCTCTAACCTTGGTGCTCTTACCACCATACCCTTGTTATCCCTGTACGTAGAGATGACTGGAGGAAGGGCTTCGGCAATAAGAGCCGCCCTGATGCTCTCTCTCTACATTGTGGCCCGGGTTATGGGGAGAGAACGCCCCCTATTCATGGCTGTGGTCTCGTCTTTTGTGGTGCTCGTTCTCTTTCAACCACTCTTCATTTTCCAGCCTGGCTTCCAGCTAACCTATTTGGCAGTAGGCGGAATCATGGTGATACTTCACCTGTACCGCCCAGTTGAGGATAGACTGCAAAAGGGCCTATCGGTACCTTACCGGGTAAAGAGTATTATCAATGGCATGGGAATATGGCTTGCCATCTCTCTATTTTTACCTCTCCTTTTGTGGCCCTGGGTGGGTATGATTTTTCACAGGATCCCCCTACTAGCACCCATCTCAAACCTTTTGCTCACCCCATTAGCATCTCTTCTCATCGCTTCGGGGTTCTTATGGGTGCTTTGCGCCCTCACCCTACCCCTTGAGTGGCTAAAGCCTCTTGGAAGCCCTGTGGTTCTCCTAAGCAAGGCCTTTATTAGAGGAATCTCCTTTGCTGGGAAGCATGGCCCCTTTCCGTGGATTCCTCTATCGCTCTCTTTTCTCATGCTGGGGTTTCTGATCTTTGCATCCCTTTGGCTGCTGAGAAAAAGGAGGTTAGCCTTAACATCTTTCGCCTGCGTAATCGTTATGGTGGTGGCCCTGAAGGTGATTAGGACTTCAGGGATTCAGCCCTTAACCAAAGGAAACAACCCAGCCCTCTTCTGCAACCATAAAAGAGAAACCTTCCTGGTGATGCCACCTCTATCCCCCTTTCTTGTAAACCGCTGCGTATTGCCAGGGCTTATGAGAAGGGATGTAACCCGGCTCTCGGCTGTGATCGTAACCAGCTCATCCTCAAGGGCTGTTCAGTGCGTCAAAGAGCTTGGAGTTTTAAGGGTTAACCGTTTTCTGGTACCAATGAGCCTCTATCTATCCCTCAAAGCCTCAAAAGACCAACCAAAAGGGGTGAGTCCCCTACTTCACGAAGAGAGGGTCGGTTGCTTCAATGTGAGGCCCTTAGGAAAAGATGGTATTGGCGTTGAAACCAACAGGGTTGAATAGCCCGTCATAAAGTATAAATTCCAGCTATCGGTGAGGGGAGAAAGAGGAGGCTTGGAAAGAGAATGATCTTCTTTGAAACCCCTTACGAAATGCCCCCCTACCGCCCCCCCAGCGAAGCTGAGAGTGTGCTATTCAGGGTAACCAGAGGCTGTCATTGGAACCGCTGCACCTTTTGCGGCATGTATAGAACCGAGAAGTTCTCCATACGAACCCCTGAAGAGGTGATAGCGGACATCAAGAAGGCCGCTGGCATGTTTGGAGAGCTTCCCCGCACCATATTCCTGGGAGACTCCGACGTACTCATTATGAAGACTAAAGACCTGTGCCGTATTCTGGAATCCATCTACAAAGAGTTCTCACAGGTGATGAGAGTCACAGCCTACACAAGGGGGAAGACCCTTTACCGTAAAAAGGAAGAAGAGCTGAGAGAGCTCCATGGTGCAGGCCTCACCCGGCTACACGTGGGCCTTGAGTCGGGAGACCCGGAAATACTCAGCCACATAAAGAAGGGACTTACTCAAGAAGAGATGGTGATTGGAGGAAGAAAGGCCATAGAGTCGGGATTCCAGCTCTCTCTATACGTGATTCTTGGAATAGGCGGCGAAGAGAGATGGCGCCAACACGCCCTGAACACAGCCCAGGTGTTGAACCAGGTAGCCCCCCACTTTGTCCGTTTGAGAACCTACATCATGCAGCAGGGCACACCTTTGGCAGAAGAGGTGGAGAGAGGAGAGTTCACCCTAGCTTCGTGTCTCACAGTGCTTTACGAAACCAGATTGCTTTTGCAAAACCTCAACATACCCACCATGTTTCTGTCAGACCACATCTCAAACTACCTGCCGCTGAATGGCAAACTTCCTGAAGACAAAGAGAGGCTTATTGCACAACTGGACTCTGCCATTGCCCAGCTGGAGTCTAATCCCCACTTGGTGGAAGAGTACTCACACAGGGGGTATCTCTCTCTGTAGAGCCTTTCCAAATCATATCCAAACCTGGCTATACCCTTAAAAGCCTAACTTTCCTCATGATTCTTTAAAAGCATAGATTGTGAATAAAATCATTTTCTCTATTGACAGCCCACATCTACCTCTATAAAGAGGCGAGCGATTGAGAGAGGGAAAGTTCAAAGATCACATCAGGCCTTCGCAGGGGCAAAACTGTTTCCCGAGTTTTCAAGGGAAATGAGGCGAAGCGGAGCTTGTGAAAAAGGTAATTTTCTCTATTGACGGGCAAAGATGCGATAAGTAGTTAGACGGCGACATTCAGGGAGGTGATTGAATGGAAGGTGTTTACTGGCCGTTGGTATTTGTGTTTCTGCTGGCAGTAGGGTTTGGTGGAATGGCTGTGATCATGTCAAGCCTTCTCGGACCCAAGAAGCCCGATCCTATTAAGCTCTCCCCATACGAGTGTGGAGTAGACCCTGTGGGAGATGCAAGAAAGCCCTTTCACATACACTATTACGTCATAGCTCTTCTATTTCTCATCTTTGATATTGAAGTGATCTTCACCTACCCATGGGCTGTGCGGTTCAAAGATCTGGGCGTATTTGGCTTTGTGGAGATGGGAGTCTTCATCGCCATATTTCTGGCCATATTCGTATATGTATTAGGAAAGGGGGCCTTTGAATGGGAGTAAAGAGAGAACCTGTTAAAGAGATAGATCTTTCCTTAGTTGCCTCTCCACAAACCGTCCAAGGTGAAGTAACCGCTGAAGAGATGGAGATGCTTGAGAAGGGTGGAGTTCTGGTAACCACCCTGAACAAAGCAGTGAACTGGGCTCGTAAATGGTCAATATGGCCGTGTACCTTCGGGCTTGCTTGCTGCGCCATTGAGATGATGGCTACAGCTGCAGCCCACTACGACATGGCCCGTTTCGGATGCGAGGTGTTCAGGGCGTCACCCCGTCAAGCAGACCTTCTTATCGTAGCCGGAACCCTCACCAAAAAGATGGCCCCAGTGCTAAGAAGGGTTTACGACCAGATGCCCGAGCCTAAATGGGTGATAGCAATGGGAGCCTGTGCCATCAGCGGAGGAATCTTCAAGAGCTATGCGGTGGTGCAGGGAGCCGACAAGGTAGTACCCGTTGACTACTACATCCCTGGTTGCCCACCACGCCCTGAGGAGCTTATTCAGGCTATTCTCATGCTGCAGAAACAGATTGAGAAAGAGCCTTTCTCCAACAAGATTTAGAGGTGCGAACCATGAGCGAACTTACCGCTGAAATAAAGAACATCTGGGGAGAAGCAGTGTTGGAGAGCAGGGAGTTCAGGGGTGAGGAAACCTTGGTGATATCCTCTGACAGTATATTAGAGATTGCTAACTACCTTAAAGATAAAGGGTTCACTTTTTTGGTGGATCTGTGTGGCGTGGATCTTGGCGTCAACGAAGAACCAAGGTTTCAAGTGGTCTACTTGGTACGAAACATGGAAACCACCCAACAGCTAAGACTTGTTGTGAAGCTTCCTGCTGAGAATCCCGAGGTAGTCACAGTTTCCACTGTGTGGCCCACTGCAAACTGGCACGAAAGAGAGGCCTACGATATGTACGGTATCATTTTTAAAGATCATCCTTACCTGAAACGCCTCTATCTCGCTCCAGACTTTGAGGGGTATCCCTTGCGCAAAGACTATCCCGTTGAAGGATACGAGGAGTGAACGCCATGGGTACTCTGGGTGTGGTTCAGGAGATTGAAGACAAGAATCACATGGTCCTGAATATGGGGCCTCAGCATCCCAGTACCCACGGGGTGCTTAGGGTGATTCTGGAGCTTGATGGAGAAACCGTTGTCAATGCAGAACCGGTTGTTGGGTATCTGCACAGAGGTATTGAGAAGCTGGCAGAAGATAGAACCTACCACCAGGTCATTCCCCTGCCTGACCGCATGGACTATTTGGCTCCTCTTTCCAACAATCTTGCCTATGTGCTGGCGGTAGAGAAGCTGTTTGGCATAGAACCTCCTGAAAGAGCCAAGGTGATTCGGGTGATGCTAACCGAGCTCACCCGAATTGGAAGCCATCTAATCTGGCTTGGAACCCACGCCATGGACATTGGAGCCGCAACCGTGTTTCTCTACACCTTCCGCGAGCGTGAGATCACCTACGAGCTTCTGGAGATGGTTGCTGGGGTTAGAATGCACCAGAGCTACTTCAGGATAGGCGGCCTGCGTCAGGATCTGCCTGAGGGCTTTTTGGAAAGGTTAAAGGATTTCATAGACATCTTCCCCAAGAAGATGGAAGAGTACGAAGGGCTGCTCACCAACAACAAGATATGGAGAGAACGTACCGAGGGAGTCGGGGTTCTCTCTGCCGAAGACGCCATTGCCTTGGGGGCTACAGGTCCTGTGCTCAGGGGCTCCGGGGTTAAGTGGGACATAAGAAAGGCCTATCC
>JALWSI010000099.1 GCA_027080315.1 bacterium
AGAAGTCTGAGGCTTTAAAGCTGTCTGTGCCGTGGTACCAGCCTGGAGAGTAGCCGCTGGAGAGGAATATGGGATCAAAGGCCCTGCCCCACCTTTTCTCTTCACCAAAGATTACCGCGTAGGGCAAAAACCTCTCAAACACCTCTGGCAGTTCCTCGTCTTTGTACATGCGTTTAAGACGATCCGTCTCAACGGTGGATATGAACTCTTTAAGCCCTTCCAGCTTCCAGCTAATCTCCTGCCCTTTTCGGGTCTTTGCCCCTATCCTTCTTGATAGGTTAAATAGCAGCATGCCAATTGCGCCGTTGGATATGAAGAGAACAAGGTTGGTGGGTAGGTTTGCTATGGGGAGGTTGGGAGGAAGCACTGCTTCTGAGGTTACCAGAATGGCAAAGTTGAGAGGGACAAATAGGATGATGCTTAAAAGTATGGCTACCCCTCTCACCAGCTTGAAGGTACGGGCAAAGTAGCCCTTTTCTTGAAGGTCTCGGTAGATCACCTTGCTTAGCTCAGAGTAGAGTTCTCTTCCCAGATGTTCTTTCTGCATCTCTTTTATGGTCACGCTGGTTCTGGGTTCGTCTTCTTTCACGAGACCTAAGCTCTGGATGATGCTTAGCAGCGCACCTTTAACCTTGTGGTGAGAGATCTCGTTGATCTGCTTCTCTACATGGTCTTCTATATCTCTTCTGAACACCTTTGAGATTATGATGGCTTCGTAAGGGGATAGATTTATGTCTGGATCCCTAATCAAGGTTAACTGGTAGTCCTCTGAGGAGAATAGACTGTTTTTGTCTTTGATCTTCTCTATTCTTATGTATCCTTTTTGGGCCAGTGATATAAGGGCGGCTGTGATATCTCTGCCATCAAGGCTGTTGTCTATTATCACTCCTGCTTCAAGAACGCTGATCTCTTCTGGTGGATGGTAGAGGACCATCTTAGGCTTTCTTATAGAAAGACTTGACCCTTTATACCACAAGTATAATGCTGAGATAATGGTGATTAGCCATGCTATTATGAGCAGATAAAAGGCTCTTCTTTTCTTCTCTTTTGCAAGGTCGTATATTATCTTCTCTTTCACCAAGGGAGGGGTCCATTCTGCTCTTATGGAGAGGGCCTCGTGGGCTAAGAGAAGGGGTTCGTCAATGATGATCCTGTTTCCATTCACAGATAGGCTTGTGCAACTGTTGGTTGACCTGTAGCTGCCTTGATAACACTTGGTTCTGATTAGCCTCACCTCGCTTGGAAGGGTTAGTTCGGCGTGAACATTGTTCAAAGGTAGATCCCAGCCTGTCCCAACTAAGTTCCAGAATATGGCCTGGGTGTTTTTGGACGGCCTGATTATGGAGCCTACCACCTGGTAGGAGATGCCATAACACCTGTCTCCTGTGATGGTGCGGTGAGGGTCTCCTATCTTCACCAACAGATCTTTTGAGTAGGTTCTCACCTTGTAGTGGTAGGTGCCTCCTTGAGGAGAGCAGTTGTAAACCTTTATGTTCTTTATCTCTATCTTGCGATCCTTCTTTGTGATTGGATCGGTGAAACCGAAGGGAATGTACTTGTAGATTCCATGATGGGGGGTAGAGAAGTGCACCTGGTACTCTTTTGTTACCCATAGATTGCCGTTAAGATCCAACTTTTCGTTGATTCTTACTCTATCTATTCTCATTCCTTTGCTGCTTGCTCCTTGGGCTAAAGGGACCCAACCCAAGAATGAGAGCATTAAGGCACCTAAAATGTAGATAAAGATACCTTTCTTCATAATTGCTTCCCTCTCTTTCGTTTAAGTGTTGGTATTTGGTCCCTTTTATCATGTTTAGTTCCCATTAACAAGGGCTGGGTTTTGGGGTATACTCGGCACACCACTCGGGAAGGGAGGAGATAAGATGCCAGTGAAACAAGAGCTTCTTGAGATCCTTGCGTGTCCTAAATGCAAAAGGGAGCTGGAGTACCGGGAGGATAAAGACGTGCTAATATGTCACAAGTGCGCTCTGGTTTATCGTGTGGAAGAGGATATCCCCATAATGCTGATAGAGGAGGCTATTCCTTTAGACCAGTGGGAGAAGTGAAAATGGTGGTTGATGTTCACGTTCACTGCGGCAACATGAACCAGTGGAACCCTCAGATATTGGATTGGATGCGTAAGGTGAACGGTGATTTTTCTCCCTTTGATCAGGAAGGGGTCCTTAGACAGAAAGCCTTTGTTGAGATGATGGACAGAGTGGGAGTGGATTATGCAGTGATATTGCCGGAGGTGGCTCCTGCGGTCACCGGTAACATCACCACCGATGATGCCTTGGAGTTTTGCAAAGGGTGCAATAGACTGCTTCCCTTTGTGAGCATCAACATCCACTTTTCCCGGGAGCCCCTTAGAGAATTTGAGAGATACCTTAGTATGGGTTGCAGGGGGTTGAAGGTGCATCCCGTACATCAGCTATTCTATCCCAACGATCCACGCATCTATCCCCTATATGAGCTTGCACAGAGTGCAGGGGTTCCCGTTATGTTTCACACGGGAAGCTCCATATTCCCCGGAGCCAAGATAAAGTATGGAGATCCCATATACCTTGACGAGATCGCAGTTGACTTTCCAAAACTCACAATAATCATGTCCCACGGAGGAAGGGGATTTTGGTACGACAAGGCTCAGTTCTTGACTCAGATCCGCCCCAATGTTTACATTGATATATGTGGATTGCCTCCACATAAGCTGCTGGATCTTTTTCCAAAACTTGAGAGATTGCATCATAAGTTCCTCTTTGGCACCGATTGGCCAGGAGGCGATATAAAGAGATCGATTGAAGGCGTCCTAGCTCTTCCCATTTCAAATGAGGCCAAAGAGGCTATACTATACAAAAACGCCTTTAGATTGCTGAGAATAGAAAAAGATTGAGAAAGGGGCGCATTAACTTCTGCGCCCCTTCGTAGCATTTAAGGCCCTTTGTTAGCTCTCCTCAAACCTGTTCACCACCTCTACCAATCTCTGGGAAAGGTCAGCAAGCTGAGTGCTGGCGTTCACCGCCTCTGCGGCGTTCTGGGCGGTTTCGTTGCTAACCTCGGTTATCTTCATAACGTTCTCGCTCACGTTATTTGCCGCTGCAGATAGCTCTTCGGTTGCAGTTGCTATCTGCATAACCATGGAAGAGGCTTCTTCAATGCGGTGAAGGATATCGTTGAAAGCAGCTCCTGCTTTACCTGCCATATCGGTGGCTATCTCCACCTCTTTGGAGGTCTCCTCCATAGCCTTCACCGTTTCGTTCACGCCTGTGTGTATGTTCTCAATGGCGTGTTGCACATTGCCAGTAGATTCTGCGGTCTGTTTGGCAAGCTCTTTGACCTCTGCTGCCACAACCGCGAAGCCCTTACCTGCCTCACCTGCTGATGCTGCTTCAATGGTGGCATTGAGGGCCAGCAGGTTTGTCTGACTTGCGATTTCGCTGATCACGTCAATCACCTTACCTATCTCTCTGCTGCGCTCTGCCAGTTCGTCAATTGACTTGGTGACGGTTTTTGCTACCTCTGAGGTTTTATTGATGCTTTCAACTGTCTGTTCAACTACCTTATTCCCATCTACAGCCTTAACTTTTGCGTCGTCTGCAACCCTTGCCGCTTCACTGGCGTTCTTTGCCATCTCCATGGTGGTAGCGCTCATTTGCTCAACAGCAGCAGCAATCTGACTGGCTTGCTGCGACTGCTCTTCCGCGCCGTTTGCCATCTGGTTCAGCATGGCAGATAGCTCCTCTGAGGCAGATGCCACTTGGTTGGCCACCTCTTGCACCTCTGTGGCAACCTCTTTCATTAACCTCTGGTTCTCTTCTATCTCCTTTTGGGCCTTCTTATGTTCCGTCAGGTCTGCAGCCATACCCATGGCACCGTTTATATGTCCTCTCAGATCTCGTAGGGGGGCCACGGTTCCTTGTATTACCATGTCTCCTATCTCAAGCTCTCTCGTGACTGGTTTTCCGGTTTGCATGGCCTGCTTGGCCATCTCAAGGGTTTCTGGCCCAAAGGCGTCTCCCAGATCCATACCAATCTTTGCTCCCATGGCCTTGGTGTGTTCGTTAACAAAGGTGATTTTAAGGTCCTTATCAGCGGTCCAGAAGGGTAGGGGAATACCGGTCTTTATGGAGTGTCCTTCTCCCACAACACCGTCCAGCATATTCTGCAAGGCATGGGCCATGTGGGCTATCTCGTCTTTACCTTCAACGTGTATTTCAACACTGAGATCTCCCGCTGCCATTGCCTGTACCACTTTCAAAATCTCGTTTGTTGGGCCTATGATACTCTTTCCTATCCAGAAAGAGATAAGCAGTATGAATATTAATGAGAAGAGTGTGATAGAGATGGTCTTGGCTCTTAAGCTGTTTCTTGCTTTTTCTATGGATATATTTGCTTCATTGCTTAATCTTTCGGCTATATCTAAGGCTTCTTTTCTGTTCTTATCCATCTTTTTAACTAAGTTTTGACGAGCCTCCCAAACGTTTAAAAGATTATTTCCTATAACGCCAAGCTTCTGAGAGAACTCTGAGCAGTACTTTGCAAATGATATAAAGTTTTTGTCCTTGAGAGTTTTTGATACAGTTAATAAATTCTTTGATATGGTTTGTAGCTTTTTAGAGGATTTCTTAAGGGCTTTTTCGTATGCAGTAATGTTGTTCTCTATTATTAGTTTCTTGTTTAAGTCCCTCCACATAAGCAGTATTGCGAGTATTATGTTTTGAGTCTCGCTTTCCATTGACAGCTTGGTGGTGCTAACTGAACTTCCTGTTATTACAGCCATACTTCTTTCGTATTCTATCTTGTCTATGATCTTACTGCCTTCGTTCTGGATCTTATCTGCATGTGTTGCTATGTCTTTTATTAAAGAGTCTGCTTGGTTTGTTTTATTTACCACTTCTTGGAATAGTTGTTGATATGAGTCTAAGATACTTCTTAATTTGCTTGCTTGTGTGTGAGAAGACTCTGATAATACATCTTTTGCCTTTTGTATTTTTTGTTCAAAATTTGTTATTGACTGGGGGTCTTTATCTTTTAAGAATATTTTCTCCTGAATAGTGGCCCTTAATAGCAAAGTTAGAGTGTTGTTTATAATAGATGCTTCTTTTTGAATATTCTCTATGGCTTCGTAGCTATTCTTAACTAAGAGGTTTGATGCTAACATCATTACCAGCACCACACCTACCAAGAGAGCTAATCTGTGGGATATCTTCATTATTTGTTTCCTCCTTCCCCCTCAAGGTTTAAAGGGAAGGGTGGAGAATCCCTCACCCCCTTCCCTTCTCCTTGAGAACGTTCTTATTTGAGTAGCTTGTTCAGGTCTGCCACAGAGATGTTATCGTCATAGATGCCTGCTAAGGCCTGGTATGGCTGACCGGGAACCTGCATAATATAGGTTATCTTGCGGCTGGGGGTTTTTTCACCTGGTTTTGGCCACCAGTATTCCACCCAACCACCCTTGGGGTTTTTGGCCGCTTCGCATAGCTGCACAAAGAACATGTTTCCCTTTACGTCTTTGATGCCCATAAGATTTTTACCTGCAAGCTGGGGCTTAATGGGATGGGCTGCTACGGTACCTTTCTGGCAGTTAAATACAAATACGTATGTGTCTTTCCACACCCACTTGCTGTTTTTGTTGGTGAACTGGGCAAGGCCAGCAGAGCCTTCCTTCTCCAGAACAGCTGCGGCTTCTTTCACTTTAGCGATAACCTCTTGTGGTGTGGCCTTTCCTCCTGCCCAGCTCGTGGCTACAAAGGCAACCCCTATTAACAGTACCGCTACTCCGATTAGAACTTTCCTCGTCATAGTATTACCTCCTTCTTTTCTCTTGTTCCCCAATTGTTGAGGTTTTGTTATATCCTCCCCCGAATCCCAACATCTTTCTTAATAGGTCTTTCTATTTCCTTCCGCTCTCACCTCCCTTCTTGATTTTTGTTGTTCTCAAAAATCCTTTAGTGTAGCTAAATATCTCCAAAATGTTATATTGTCAAGGATCAAGATATGGATGAAAAGGAGTAGTGTTAGTCGAATGGTGTCTCTTTGAGCGTGTTGAAAGGAGATTGGGGGAGCATGGGAGCTCAGTTTGCAAAAGATACCACCTCAACTGAGCTTTTGGACTACTTTGTTGATGCCCCCTCTCGGACGGCAGATCACCTATTTAAACATAGATCGCCTTTCTTAAAGGGGGTGAGCAGCAAGGCTTTTAGGTGGTTCTTTTTCAATCTTCCTGCTTTGAGGGTCCGTAGCGAAGACAGGCGCTTTTTGAAGGGAATGGCAGAGGTGTTGGGTTACAACGGATTTGATCTGGTGGTCACCTTTGCTGCTCCTGACATCTTCAATTTTCTTGTGTATCTGGGCTGTGCCCTTACGGGCAAGGGATTGCCCCATGTGCTTCCCCTCTGTTCCTCCTTTGTGGTGCTCCCTGAGGTTAGCGCAGATGGTGCTCTTTGCCACGGAAGAAACCTGGACTATGCAGGTGGTCCTTTGTGGTCCAATAGCCAATCCTTTGTGCTTGTTGAGCCTGAAAAAGGGGTTCCCTTTGTTATGGTTACAGGTGAAGGGCTCTATTTACCGGGCATCACAGCCACCAATAAAGAGGGAATAACCGTTGGGGTTAACATGCTTTTTGTACGGGGCTACGGGATACTAAAGAGGCCTGTGCTCACAATTCTATCTGAAGTTATCTCTCAGGCACGTTCTTTAGAGGATGCAGAAAGGATCTTAAAGTCCTCTTCTACCTTTTCAGGTTGGGGAGCTATGATATCTGACGCTAACTCTGG
>JALWSI010000100.1 GCA_027080315.1 bacterium
GGGTTTCTAACCCTGTTACCAAGAACCACAACCTCTCCATTTTTAACCTTATCCCTCACCACTTCGGGCTCCAAGCCCTCCTCAAGGGCCACCGCCCTCATCCTATCTGTCACCATGCCCTCACGGGCAAACTCTAACTGTGTCTTCAACTGCCACTCCTTCTTATGCTTAACTACTTCTGGCTAAAGCCAGGGTAACATTGCCAAAAACCTGCTTTCTCGCAACCAACTCTCCATTGGGAACCACCGCCAAAGCCGATGGCTCAGCCACACCAACAACCCCCAGCTTCTCCTCTGCCCTGCTTGGGGTTGGACCGGGAAACTTGTTCAACAGGTGGTTGGGAACCACAACAAGGGCACTTCTTAAACGTTTCGCCAGAGGCAGCAGCACCTCCTCGGCCTCCTCCCTCTTCGCCTCCCCTGTGGCCAGCACAGCAGGGGTAGCCTCAATCCTGTTGATCTGCATAAAGGAGTTAAAGGCATCTTCAATCTCCAAGGCCGAACACCCCCTGCGCCATCCCATTCCTATTGCCAAGACCTGACGCCCCTCAATCATGGCCTTGTTGAAGAGCAGAGCATCTGTCTGGGGGTGAATAAAGAAGCCTCTCTCATAGGCCAGCTCCTCAAGGGAGGCAACCCCCATCACCTGGGTTCCGGTGGTGATCACAGGCACAGCGCCAATCGCCCTGGCAACCTTACTAACAAGAAGATTGGCTCCGTGGTGACCGCCGGTGAGTGCAACGGCAAAGGAACCGGCTATGTCCACCACAGCAACCGGAGGATCAGAGAACTTGTCTTTCAAAAGAGGGGTCGCCACCCTCACTGCAACTCCCACCGCCCCCACAACCAGGATGGGAAGATTCAACTTCCACGCCCTCTTGAATCTCTCTGAAAACCCGCCTTCCGCAAGAAGCTCGGCCTTGGGAAAAGAGGCGCAGAGGGTCTCAATCAGTTCTCTGGAAGCCTCAAGGGTTACAGGAACCATGACAAAAGGGGTGGGATCAGTCTCCACCTTCAAGGATGGTTCGCCCCCGTAGAGGTAAGACCTGCCTCCCTCCTCTTTGTGAGAGGGAAGTACCAGCACCAAGGCGCTGCCTTTCAACCCCTCTCTCTCCACAAGCTCAGGAAGCCCATCCAAGGTGCTCCACCAGCATCTCTCCTGGGGCCAGCTAACCTTGTGCACCACGGCAACAGGGGTGTCAGGGGCAAGCCCCGCCCTGAGGCATCTGGCTCTTATCTCCTCCGCCTTAACCACGCTCAAGAAGAGGGCCATACTGGCTCCCGTTGCGGCAAAGCGCTCAAGGGACTCCTGGGGTTTCACAGGGGTGCGTCCCGGAAGGCGTGTAACCACGAGGCTCTGGGCCCCAAGGGGCTGGGTGTACTCAACCCCCAAGGCCGCTGCCGCTGCCGAGAGGGAAGAGATCCCTGGCACCACAGAGATCCCCACTCCCCTGCTGGATAGCTCCTCCTTCATCTCCTGAAGAGAGCCGTAGATGCTGGGATCCCCTGAGGCTAAACGCACCACCACCTTTCCCTCAAGGGCCGCCTCTGCCATGGTATCCACGATCTCTTTCAGAGAAAGCCCGTGGCTGTTCATCTTTTGGCAGGTAGGCGAGGTTAAACCAAGCAG
>JALWSI010000101.1 GCA_027080315.1 bacterium
CACCCCATTCCCCTTCAGGGCCGAGATAAAGACCATCTGCGATTCCCCAAAGGTCTCTTCAAGTTCGGTTTTTGTCCTCTCAATCTCCTCCGGGGTGGCAAGATCAACCTTGTTCACCGCCACAATGAGCTGCTCAAGCCTCGCCTTGGCCAGTATCCTTTTAAGGGCCTCTCTGTCCTCGTCGGTGATTCCCCTTGCGTCAACCATAAAGAGAATCACATCAACGTCTGCTGCGGCCCTCAGGGCCACCTCTACCATGTACTTGTTTATCAGGTGTTTGTGCTGGTGTATTCCCGGGGTGTCCAAAAAGACGATCTGCACCTTTCCCAGGGTTTTAACCCCCGCTATTCGGTTTCTTGTGGTTTGGGGTTTGGGGGTCACAATGGCCACCTTGCGGCCCAGTATGGTGTTTAGCAGGGTAGATTTGCCAACATTGGGCCTTCCCGTAATGGCCACAAAGCCCGAGCGGGTATCCCAATCACAGTTCTGGTTCATATTCAGCATTAAACTCTCCTCGCTTTTAGACCTTCCAAGAAGGATGCACTCTGGTGTATTGTATCTCTTAAGAGAGGAAAGGCAAGATACCCGTTGGGAGGAGAGCTATGGACTGCATATTTTGCAAGATAGTTAAGGGAGAGCTTCCCTGCGAGAAGGTGTTAGAGACAGAGAATGTGCTGGCCTTCATGGATCTCTACCCTGTGAACAAAGGGCATGTGCTGGTTATTCCCAAAAAGCACTACTTCAGGCTTGATGAGATAGACAACCCTTCGCTGCACCAGATGATAGAGGCTGCCCAGAGAATCGCCTCTGCCCAGGTGTATGCCCTGAGCGCCGAGGGATACAACTTGCTCATGAACAATGGAGAGGTGGCAGGGCAAGAGATTCTTCACGCTCACCTGCATGTTATTCCTCGGTTCTCTAACGACCAGATGCGCTTTGGCTGGAGGCATCTTGAGTACAGCGAGGGTGAGCTTGCCCAGTACGGCCAGAGGTTAAGAGAGTCCCTTTGAGCCTCTTTGGAGTCATAAATGCCTGAGATACGCTTTGGCACCTCGGGATGGAGGGCCGTTATTGCCCAAGACTTCACCTTTGACGCCGTCAGGCTGGTAACAAAGGCCATTGCCCTTCATCTCAAGAACCACGGCCACAAAGGGGAAGAGGTGGTAGTGGGCTACGACACCCGGTTCTTAGGAGACCAGTTTGCTCTGGAGGCTGCCCGGGTTCTCAAATCTGAAGGGCTTGAGCCTGTGCTTAGCCATCGCGATGTACCCACCCCTGTTGTGGCCTACGAGATTGTGCGACGGGGTGCCGCAGGGGGAATCAACATCACCGCAAGCCACAACCCTCCAGAGTACAGCGGAATAAAGTTCTCGCCGGCTCAAGGGTGTCCTGCCCCTGTTGAGGTGACAGCCGAGATTGAGGAGATAATCGCAGGGCTTCAGAGACAAGGTGGGCTCTCTGTTCCGGCTGAAAATATCGCCACCCACGATTTCGCCCCTGCCTACTGCAACAGGGTTAAGGAGCTAATTGACTTTGATGCTCTCTCACAACGGCCCCAAAAGGTGGCCTACAACCCCCTTTGGGGCACGGGACGGGACTACGTTGACAGACTCTTGAGAGAGGCGGGGTGGCAGGTTGATTGTGTTCACTGCAAGGTGAACCCCGGCTTTGGGGGCAGACGCCCCGAGCCCAGCCCCTCAGAGATGCCCGATTTCGTTGAGATGCTCTCTGCTGGCCATTACGCCCTTGGCCTTGCCACAGACGGAGACGGGGATCGCTACGGGGTGATTGACTCAGACGGAGGCTTCATACCTCCAAACCAGGTGCTGGCCTTGCTCTTTCACTATCTCATCACCCAAAGGGGCTTTGAAGGCGGTGTGGCGCGCTCTGTGGCCACCTCTCATCTGGTTGACAGGGTGGCCTCGTTTCACAACCGTGAGGTTTACGAGACCCCTGTGGGCTTCAAGCACATCGCAAAATACATAATGGATGGCACCGTGGCCATTGGGGGAGAGGAGAGCGCCGGGCTTACCATAAAAGGGCATGTGCCAGAAAAAGACGGCATAATTGCCTGCCTGCTGCTGGCAGAGATGGTGGCGAAGACGGGTGCGTCCCTCAATAAGCTTAGAGACGAGCTTTTTGACAAGGTGGGCAGGCTATATTCAGAGCGGGTTGATATTCCTCTATCTTCTAAGAGAATTGACGAGATAAGAGACCGGCTTAACGAGGTTGAGAAGATTTTTGCCCACAGGGGGGTTGACCATCTCACCTCTCTTGATGGTAGAAAAGTGGTGTTTGGCGATGGGTCGTGGGTGCTTTTCAGACCGTCGGGGACGGAGCCTGTGGTTCGTTTTTATGCAGAGGCGGCTTCAGAGGATGTGTTGAAGGGGTTGATTGAGGAGGGTATAAGGTGGCTGAAGGGTTGAGGACGATTGCCCTTCTGGTTGCAGGGTGGTAATATGGGAGCGGAAAAAGTGAGAGAGAGCGGTTTGCCTCTTGACAGTTGGGAGGGTAGAGAATACTTAGAAGAGCCAAGGTTGAAGGAGGAGGCTGTTTCAAGAGCAGGTTTGGAAGGAAAAAAGAGAAGGTTAGGTTTGGAAAACGTATGATAGACTGGATAATGGATGTTGAGTCTAAAAAGTGTGGAAGGGAGGTGGTAGCCGCCGGTGGTGAGGCGTGAGGTTTAAAATCGTTGTTTTCTGGTTTGGGAATAGGCAAAGAAAGACTAAATCTATATGGTAAAAGAGGAGGTATAGAGGATGAGTAGGAAGTGGATAAGCGGTTTGCTAGCGTCTCTCTTCGTTGTGGCGCTATTAGTGGCTGTTCCCGCCCACAAAGCACAGGCGGTGATCAGCATTGAGCCCACAGGAGAGACCCCGGGAGATGTTGCTATCTTCCCCTTCTACGATGTTAGCTCAGACACAAAGTACAACTACTTTTATCTGGTTAACACCACAGGCTACTGGATTCAGGTGCACCTGCGCTTCAGGACCATGGAGTGTTCCATTGAGTGCCTGGACTTTGATGTCATCATGAGCCCCTACGATGTGTTTGTCTTCTGGGTGATGCCTGACATTGATGGCCTTGGCCCTGGGTTCTACAGCGACGACAGCAACACAATAGACTACTCCGGGCTTATGCCTGCGGATTGGAAGTCGGGGAGTCCCACCATTGCCAAGACCCCATTTGACGACTCCCGTCTGCTTGATCTGCACATCAGTCAGGACGATACTCAGGAGATGCTGAAGAAGGGCTATGTTGAGGCCATAGTTGAGGGTCTTATTGACAAGACCTTCTGGACCAAGTGCGGTCCTTTCAAGAGCCTTCTGGCTGCTGCCAAGACCGATGCTGCTGAAAGCTGCAGTTGGGACAAAGGTCAGAGTGGTACTTGGGCAAAGATGGGTGGTGACCTTGATAACGTTGGTAAGGCCGGTCATTATTGGAACGGCACAGCCTGGAATACGGTGGGCGATGATAACATTCAAGACGGCACCATCATCTTTGGAAACGAGTACTTCTTGGACTTTGCCGCCCTCACCGGTTACGGGGTGAACGCCGCCACCATTACGGGCTTCAGGGTGTACAACAGTACTGATGATACTGTTCAGGGGACTCCTGCAAACGTTACTCACATTGACGATAACTTCACCTACGCTGCTTTTGGGTCTGTTAGGAGTGGGTACAACGGGTTGATCTTGCATCCCGATTACTATGCAACTTACACCAATGACGATAACCCCTACTTCAGGCCTGATTGGGCAACCACCTTTGGTCCCACCCTTGCCTTTGGTGACGACTTTGACAACTACACCCCAACCGTTTACGGAAGCGTGGATGATATTGAAGAGAACTTTGCTACTTACATGATGGACTCTGGTAGCCGCTATGCTGCCCACTACCTCTCTGACCTCAGCGGTGTTTACACCTATGTGCTGCTCAACTTCTTCACCAAGCACTACCACTACTTTGTGAAGCTGCTTTACGATCCCGCTGTGGCCACCACCTTTACACATGGATACAGAGGAGCCACTGGTAGCTATGTGAGCGTGAACCGTAAGGTTGACACCGACTACAACTTCAACCTGCCAGCTATTGCTCCCTGCAACACCGACTACTGGAATGTGAAGTTCAGGTTCTTGGCCTACGACATCTCTGAGAACGTGCCTCCGGGCCAGGTCTCACCGGGAACCCTGGTGAGCTTCAATCAGGAAGCCGAGCTGCTTGCAGTTGGTCCCGGCGCCGACAAGCTGAACACCGGCAGCTTCGTGAACGGCTGGTTCAAGCTGGGTGGCTTTGTGCTGGATATTGACAGCGCAAGGGCCGACAAGGCTGCAAGTGCAACAGGTTCTAAGGCTCAGTGGGATATCGGCAACCTCTACGACGATCCGCTTGATGCTTCTACACGCTACATCTTTGCCATTGGCTACTCCTATGTGGATATCCCCGGCTACGGCCAGTGGAAGTGGGATCTTACCATCTTGGATAGCCCCAAGGGTCCCTCGCCCCAGCCGTAACCTGAAAGCGATTTACGGGGCGGTCTCAAAGGCCGCCCCTTGTGAAGGAAGAAAAAAGGTTTAGAAGGAGGAAAGAGTATGAGCAGATGGTTCAAGAGGTTGGCCGTACCTGCGCTGGCGGTGCTGATGGTTGGAATGTTCATCAGCTCTGCTCAGGCGGTAAGGTCCATAGAGCCCACCGGGGAGACCCCGGGAGATGTGGTGATCTATCCCTACTACGATGTGAGTGCCGCCACCAGCCTCAACTACTTCTATCTGGTGAACACCACAAAGTTTTACCTGCAGGCGCACATGAGGTTCAGGACGGCAGAGTGTTCAATAGAGGTTCTGGACTTTGATGTGATACTAACTCCCTACGATGTGTTCACCTTCTGGGTGTTGCCTGAGGTGACTGATGCAGACGGGATCACCGGTCCTGGTTTTTACAGTGCCGATGCCCACACATTGGCAGTTAGTGGGTTGATCCCCAGCAAGTACTTTGACAGCAATGGGTATGTTACCATAGCCTTCAACACCCGCAGGCTGCTTGATCTGCATATAGCTGCTGACGATGCGGCGGATATGCTGCCCAAGGGCTATGTTGAGGTGATAGCGGAGGGGTTGATTCAGAGTGATTTCTGGTCCAACTGTGGTCCCTTCAAGAGCCTTGTGGCTGCTGCAAACGCCGACTACGCTGAGAGTTGCACCTGGGACAAGAACAATCCCAGTGGCGTCTTCTCAGATTCAGACGCCATATTCTATGGTACAGGTTATGATAAAGCTGGGGTTGATCATGTGGGTAAGACCACCAATGGAAAAGATGGGTACACCCGCATAGACAACGGCGAGTTGCTGTACGGCACCGAGTACTTTGTGGACTTTGCCAGTGCCTCTGGTTACGGCGTGAATGCTGCAACCATCACTGCTTTCAGAACCTCTGACAACGACTCCGACTACGACAGGCACATTGATGACAACTATACGGCACCCGGCACTAAAGTGCCCAGCGGTTACAACGGCCTCATTCTTCACGCCGACTATGTTGGCAGTGACATGACCAATGGTAACCCCTACTTCAGGCCTGACTGGGCAACCACCTTTGGTCCCACCCTTGCCTTTGGCGATGACATGGACGCTGAGGCTGCAGGTGTCCGACTGGTGTACGGCAGCGTGGATGACCTTGAGGAGAACTGGTACGCCAACATGATGAACGAGAACAGCCGTTACACTGCACCCTACTTCAGCACCAATCAGGCTGATAGTCTCATCACCTACCTTATGCTCAACTTCTTCACCAAGCACTACCATTACTTCACCAAGCTGCTCTATGATCCATATCGCACCACCTACAACACCCACGGCACCTCCTCTTCGGCTTTGGACAGGCTGGTTGACAACGTTTACAATTTCAACCTGCCAGCCGTAGCTCCCTGCGGCGGTAGCTTCTGGAATGTGAAATTCAAGTGGACTGCAAGGGACACCGACGAGCACACGGTGCCTGGAACAGCATCACCTGGCAAGCTGCTTTCCATAACCCACGAGGCCATGTTTGAGGCTGTGGGTCCTGGAGCAGATCTGCTCAACACCGGTACCTTCAGCGAGGGCTACTACCTTGTGGGCGACTTTGAGCTTGACCACGACGATGCCAGGGCAGAGCAGACTTGCACAGGTGACTTTATAGGCATAAACAATGATGGGAGCGGTGCCGGCTGTGAAGAGATCTACGATGTAAAAGAAGACGCGGTTGATGATATCAACTTTGTGCCCGCCATAGGCTTTGATGTGATCAGGGTGAGTGGAGTTGGCGACTACGAGTACGATCTCACAATCTACAACTCACCTTGGGCCACTGTTGCCTTCAATCCTGCCAACAATCTCACCAACGCCAGGCAGGAGGGCAACGGCACGGCGCCTGCTGCTCCGTAAGCTCATAGGCTAAAAACTCATAGGGCGGGGAGAAATCCCCGCCTTTTTATTTGGTTAGCCAGGCGTGGTGCCATTAGGTGGGCAGTGGTGGTTTAGGGGTATCTTCTATTCATATTGTGCCTGCTACTTGATCAAATTGCGCTTGCGTTCTGATTAGAGATGAGGTAAATGGGTTTTATGCTTGTGAGGCGAATAGGATGAAGGTTCATCAATAACTCAAAGGAGGGTCTGTATGAGAAGAGGAAAGTGGTGGTTGAGCGGGTTGATGGTGGTCATTATGGCTTTTGCCATGGTTGTTGCCACCCCTGCGAAGAGGGCTCAGGCGCTTTCTATTGAGCCCACGGGAG
>JALWSI010000102.1 GCA_027080315.1 bacterium
GACCAACAGGGGCCAAAGATGCCGGCAAACAGGCCTTTGAGATGGCGGGTGTCTCCCTTGATGAGATAGATGCTTGTCAGATCTACGATTGCTTCACCTACACCGTTGAGATCACGCTGCAGGATTACGGGTTCTTCGGTGCTGGTGAGGGGGGAGACTGGTTTAGAGAGGTGGGGACTGGACCCGGAGGTAAGATACCAGTGAACACATCGGGGGGGATGCTGGCAGAGGCGTATTTCATGGGGCTTACTCCCTTGTCAGAGGGGGTTATGCAGTTGATGGGAAGGTGCGAAGAGAGACAGCTTGGACCAAAGACCAGGACAAAGGAGCCTGAGATTATGCTGGTGAGTGACAACGGTGGGGTGTTTCAGTCTCACTGCTGCACCATCTTGAGGAGGTTGTAGGATGAGTGGAAAGGTTTTTGAGCCACAACCCACAGGAGATACCGCTGAGTTTTGGAAAGGCTGTAAAGAGAAAAGGCTGCGTTTCCAGAAGTGTCAAGAGTGTGGTCATGTGCGCTGGCCTGCGGCAAATCTCTGTCCTAACTGCCATTCCTTCAACACCACATGGATAGAGTCTTCAGGCAGAGGCAAGATTCACACCTTTGTGGTTTACCACATGGCGTTTCACCCTTCATGGAAGGATAAGACCCCTTACATAACTGCAGTGGTGGAGCTGGAGGAAGGTCCTAAGCTGCTTTCCAACATAGTGGATGCCGAGGCTGACACCCTTGGTTGCGACATTCCGGTTGAGGTGGTGTGGGATGAGGCAGGGGAGTACTTTGTGCCAAGATTCAGACCTGTTAAAGGCTGAGGGATAGAGGTGAACCAGTGGTGATCTATGAAGAAGATAGGAACAGCAGGGTGCTTTTGGGATTTGTTAAGGCCTTGTTGGCTTTAGCTTTTCTCTTTTGCCCTTCCCTTGCCAAGGCGGAGCATCCCCTCTGTATGCCTGTTGAGTATGAGACCAGCCCCTTCTTTGTCCACTTTAGTGGTCCAAATAAGCCTGCTTTGGTTGTGATTCATGGAGGATTCAGCTCCACCAAGGAGAGCGCTCTCTTCTGTAGCAGATTCTCCAAGGTGCTGGGTAATGATTACTCTGTTATCTCCGTTGATTACCGCTTCAGCTCTTTGGGAGGGGGAGAGCTTGTGGACGTGTTGAGGGGGATAAGGCTTGCCAAAAAGAAGTGGAAGGTTAAGAGCGAAAACCTGCACCTTTTGGGTGTGAGCCACGGGGGCTTTCTTGCCTTGCTTGCAGCAAGCAAAGAAGAGGTGGGATCTGTGGTTGATGCCTATGGTCCCACAAACTGGCTTATTCAGTGGCAGTATGTGAAGACCCATAGACCGGACATATTGAAAAAGTGGGGCATCTATCTGGCCATCTCCAAGAATGCGTGTAAAGATGAGGGTCTTGATTTTAAGCAGTGTCTAATTGATCGGTCGGTGGTCTCTCCCAAACATCTTAAGGGGTTGAGGGATCCTGTGCTCATCATTCACGGAGATAAGGACAACCTGGTGCCACTGAAAGAGAGCGTCCTTCTGGCAGAAGAGTTGAAGAAGAGGGGGATAAAGGTGAGCTTAAAGGTCCTGCCTGAGCAAAAGCATGGTTTCCCCTTGTGGGAGGG
>JALWSI010000103.1 GCA_027080315.1 bacterium
ATCTTGTGGCCCTTCACCCTTTTGTAGGTGTTAAGCTCATCCAGCAAGGCCTCCCTTGCACCCTCGGGATCCATCCTCTCCTGCTGGGCAAGGTGTGGCATGGAACGAAGAAGGTTGTAGCCGTCAATAATCAACAGCTTCACCTGCAAGCTCCTTGGTCTCTTCCCTCACAATCAGCCTCTCCTCAATCTCTTCCAAAAGCCTATCTATCCCTTCACCTGTGAGGGCAGAAACAGCAACAGCCTTAGGGGGAAGCAGCTCATCAGCACCTTCAGGCAAAAGATCAACCTTGTTGAAGACAAGGATTCTCTCAAGGTGGTTCAGCCCAAGCTCTTCAAGAATGGAGTCCACCACCTCCATCTCCTGATCCCAGCGGTCGCTGGTGGCATCCACAACGTGCAGAAGCAAAGAGGCGTCATCAAGCTCCTCTAAGGTGGCCCTGAACGCCACCTTGAGGTCCTTTGGCATGTGGCGAATAAACCCCACGGTGTCTGTGAAGACACACTTGGTGCCCCCCGGCAGCACCCTCTGCCTGCTGGTTGTGTCAAGGGTGGCAAAGAGCCTGTCTTCAGCCCTGAGGTCGCTGCGGGTTAGACGGTTGATCAGGGTGGTCTTTCCCGCATTGGTGTACCCAACCAAGGAGACCACCGGGGTGCCCCTTCTGCCTCTTCCCTTGCGCCGCAACCGTCTTCCCTTGCCCTGGGCCTTGAGCCGTCTCTCAAGGTGGGCAATGCGATCCCTCACCCTGCGGCGATCCACCTCAAGCTTGGTCTCTCCCGGGCCTCTTCCACCAACACCGCCCATGAGCTTGGACATGGCTGTTCCCCTGCCCACGAGACGGGGCAGCATGTAGCGCAGCTGGGCAAGCTCAACCTGGATACGCCCCTCAATGCTCTGGGCCCTCTGGGCAAAGATGTCCAAGATGAGCTGGGTTCTGTCCAGCACCTTGAGATCGCTCAACGAGGCTATGGCGTTGGCCTGCACAGGGGTGAGCTCCTTACCAAACACCACCATGGTGCATCCCCTCTGAAGGCTGCGCATGAGAAGCTCCCTCACCTTGCCTCGGCCAAGGTAGGTGGCAGGGTTGACCTTACGAATCCTCTGGGTGATCACATCGGCCACCTCTATGCCCGCACTCTCTGCAAGGGAGACCAGCTCTGCAACAAGGTACTCCTCGTCGTCCACCTCATCACCCTGCAGGGGCAGAACCAGCAGAGCCCGCTCACCCTCGCCCTGGGCATCAAAGAGACGCTGAGACTTTCTCAGCTCATCCTCTATCTCACGAATAAGGTGATCAAAGCCCTCCTCAACCTGGCTAAGGTGGGGATAGATTGTGATCTGCCAGGGCAATCTCCGCCCCTCTTGGGGGACGATGTGGGCAAAGGCCACCTCGTTTGGGAATCCATCTTCACCAACCTGGATCACCACCATGGCGTCAAGCCTCAAAAGCACCATGTCGGTGAGGTCCTCTTCGCTGATCTCCTCACCAGAGAGGTGAGTGTGTACACAACGAAGTCCCCGAAGGCTTCCCCATCCTATGCGCCAGGCAGTGAGGTCAGGAATGAGAATGGAGTCATGGTCCCCCAGGATCACGTGGGTCACCCTGCCCTTCCTGTCC
>JALWSI010000104.1 GCA_027080315.1 bacterium
AAAGTAAGTAAAACAAGAAAGATCTATGGTGAATTTCCTGTTGATTGCAGATTATCCCTCAGGAAGTATCACATATTAGAGGATTATTCCAATAAAATTGATTGGTGGAAGATAAGAAACGGAGCCTTTTTTTCTCCAAGGGCCTCAGGGCTCTTTATAGAAAGTAGGATTGAGGATATTGAGCTTTTGGCCATAGGCCCTGAGGGGGGATTTACCCCTGAAGAGGAAGAGACCATGCTTAATTGGGGTTGGAGGTGTTACAATTTGGGTCCCAGGGTGTTGAGGACAGACACGGCCATGGTTGCCGTAGCTGCCATTACAGCCCAGAGGATGTGGCGTGAAAGATAGCGACATACACGAGGTTATTGAGAGGCTTAGAGGGGTTTACTCCCTTTGGAAAGAGCCAATTGTGACAAAGCTGAGCCGCAAGCGTAGGGATCCTTTCAAGGTTCTAATATCCTGTATCTTGAGCCTTAGGACTCAGGACAAGACCACTGCTGAGGCCACTAGGAGGCTTATGGAGAAAGCCTCTACCCCTTATGAGATGCTGAAGCTTACTGAGGAGGAGATAAGCAGACTTATCTATCCCGTTGGATTTTATAACACTAAGGCTAAGAACATCAAGGAGATATGCAAAGCTCTGGTTGAGAGGTATGACGGCGAGGTTCCCTCTGACATGAATGAGCTGTTGAAACTTAAGGGGGTGGGCAGAAAGACTACTAACCTCGTACTGACCAAAGGATTTGGGTTACCGGGTATCTGCGTTGATACCCACGTTCACCGCATCACCAACCGCTGGGGGTATGTTGACACAAAGACCCCTAAAGAGACCGAGATGGTACTGCGTAAGAAGCTGCCAAAGGAGTATTGGATAGAGATAAACGATCTATTAGTGGCCTTTGGTCAGAATCTTTGTCGTCCTATCTCTCCTTTCTGTAGCAGGTGTCCGGTAAAGGAGTTTTGTGAACAGCGAGGGGTTACAAATACGAGATGAGTCTTTGATAAATACCTGTTTTCACGGCAAGAACAATTGTGAACCTCTCTTTGCTCTCTTTTATCTTCAACTTTATTTTGTATCTTCTGCACAGCTTCTTCACTATATTTAATCCCATTCCTGTTCCCTTTGAGCTTTCTTCTTTTATATCGTTTCTCACGGCCAATATAATCTGGTTATTCAGTCTTGATAATCGTATATGTATGAGTTTATCTGAATATCTTATGGCGTTATCTAATAGAAGATAAATGATTATACTAAGCTCTTCTTGTATGGCAAATACTGTGCACTTTCTATCTGTTATATTCACTATTATTCTTTTGCTCTCTTTATACTCATTGCTATTGTCTGTAGCTTCTTTTATTATGGTCCTTATATCTAATCTTTCTTCCTCTTTCATGGTGCCTGACTTGAAGCCCTCTATTATCTTAATAAGTTGATCCATATCTTCCATTATTATTGAATACTCTTCTAATAGCCTATCAACTGCTTTATCTTTATATCTATCTTGTAGAATATTTAAGTTAATGATCTGAGAAGACAAAAAGTTGCCAAGTTTATGAGTGAATGATAACATCAAGATTTCTAAAAACTCCCTGTTCTTCTCCCTGACCCGTATGTGTGTTATCAATAGTCTGTAAAATATTATAGTTGCTGAGAGTAGTAGCACAGTTTCCCATACTATCATAATGGTTATGAATCTCCATATCTTTTCATCTGCTATAAGTGTAGAGTCGTATATTGACGACACAAATGCGTGTATAGCAACTATGTTAAATGCAAATATAAGGACAAACATTACAAATATAAAGCTAAATAGAGATCTGTGTTCAAACCTCAGTTTAATAAGTATCCCCTCCCTTTCATTGTCTTTATGCTCTCCTTAGGAAGGATTTTTCTTAACTCTTTTATGTAGAATCTTATTATCTCATCACCTACAATAGAATCTCCCCATACGTATGAGAGTATCTGCTCCTTTGTAACCAATCTCCTTCTGTTTTTAATTAAGAGATACAGGAGATCCCATGACTTCTTTGAAAGATTAACTGGCTCTCCTGAAGCCGTATATACGGTTCTTGTTTTTAGATCAACTCTCACATCTCCTATTGATATTAAACTTCCTCTCTGTGCTCTGTTTGAGAGTGCCTTTAGTCTCAATAGCAGTTCCTTTGGTTCAAATGGTTTGATTAAATAGTCGTCTGCTCCTCGCTCAAAACAGACCTCTTTATCATGCAGTTCTCTCTTTGCTGTTAGTATTAGAACAGGGGTTTCTATCCCAGATCTTCTGATCTCTTGTAGAATATCTTCTCCTTTTCTGCGCTTAAGAATAAGATCAAGCACTATAACATCAAAAGAAAAGCTGTTCAGTATCTCTTTTACTTCTGCTTCGTCACTTAGCCAGGTGACTGAGACTCCATGACTGTATAGATACTCTTTAAGGCTCTCTCCTAAAAGAATGTCGTCCTCTACAATAAGGACCTTCATATTTTCCCTTCCTTGTGAGGGTTAGGGTTTTCTCAATAGCTCTTGCAGGATCTCTACTGTGGCTGGTGAACGGTTCAAGGTATAGAAATGGATGAAGTTCACCCCCTTTTCTACCAGCTCTGTGCACTGTTTTATAGCGTGTTCTATGCCCAGCCTTTTCACCCCTTTAGCCCCTTGGGTCTCTTCCGCCTTTTTCAGGGCACTTAACAGCTCATCAGGGATAGATGCCCCGCAGAGGGAGGTGAATCTTAGAACCTGTTTCAGGCTGGTTATGGGCAGGATTCCGGGCAGTATTGGCACATCTATGCCTATGTCTCTGCATCTATCAAGAAACTCAAAGAAGAAAAGGTTGTTGAAGAAGAGCTGGGTCACTACAAAGTCGGCTCCTGCATCCACCTTCTCTTTCAGGTGCTTTAGATCATCTTCCAACGAGGAGCTTTCAGGGTGTCCCTCGGGATAGCCTGCCACTCCTATGCACCAGTTGGGATACCTCTCTTTTATGAAGGCTACAAGCTGAGAGGCATAGGAGAATCCCCCAGGGGGTGGAGAGAAACTCTTGCTTCCATTGGGGGGATCTCCTCGCAGGGCTAAGATGTTTTGTATTCCCCCCTTATCAAGCTCTTTCAGGATATTGGCCATCTCTTCTTTTGAGGCATAGGCGCAGGTGAGATGGGCCACCACGGGGATCTCCAGCTCCTTGGTGAGCCTTGCCACCATACTGAGGCTTTCGTTGTGGGTACTACCCCCTGCCCCATAGGTGACACTAACGAAACTGGGACCCCAGCCTTGTAGGGTTTTCAGTGTAGAGTTGAAGACTTCTTCCTCCTCAGCACTTTTTGGGGGGAAGAACTCACACGAGAACCTTATCCCCTTTTGGGGTTCCTCAAATATCTCTCTCACCAACCTTGCCATGGTTAGAGGCTATAACAGATATTCCCTCGTAATGAAACCACCCGCCTCCCTATCTCAGGTTATCACTTCTCCTCCACCACCGCCAAAAGATCTCCCTCTGATACTGTGTCTCCCACCTGAACCAGCAGCTCTGAGACAACCCCTGAGATCCGTGAGATGATGTTGGTCTCCATCTTCATGGCCTCTACCACAACCACGGGATCGCCTTTTTTCACCTTGTCTCCCTCTTTTGCCACAACCTGGATCACCTTGCCTGGCAGGGTGGAGCCCACATGGGAGGGGTTCTTGGGATCGGCTTTAGGCCTTGCTACCACCTCAGCGGCAACAGAGCGGTCTGGCACCCTGATCTCTCTTGGCTGCCCATTGAGCTCAAAGTGGATCACCCTGGTGCCGTCTTCAAGAAGCTCACCAATGGCGTTGAGCTTAACTATCAGGGTCTTGCCCTCTTCAATCTCTATGCTCTCTTCTTGTCCAACCTCCATGCCGTAGAAGAAGAGGGGGGTCTTCATAACAGATACGTCTCCGTACTGCTCCTGGAACTCCACAAAGTCTTTGAATACCTTGGGATAGAGGACATAGGATAGGATCTGCTGCTGGGTGGGAGTGGTGCCCAGAATCTCTTTAAGCTCCTCTTTCACCTTTTTGAAGTCAACGGGTTCCAGTAGCTCTCCAGGCCGGCACTCAATGGGCTTTTCGCCTTTAAGAACAACCTTTCTGAGCTTCTCGTTAAATCCTCCCGGGGGTTGGCCAATAAGGCCTTTGAAGAAGCCCACCACAGAGTCGGGAAAGGCCAGCTCTTTGCCCTTTTCATAGAGGTCCTTCTCGCTCAGGTTGTTGCGGAGCATGAATAACGCCAGGTCTCCAACCACCTTGGATGAGGGTGTCACCTTGATAATGTCTCCTAAGATGCGGTTCACCTCGGCGTACTTCTCCTTCACCTCCTGCCACCTGTCTCCCAGGCCCATCTGGATCACCTGCGGCTTCAGGTTGCTGTACTGTCCACCCGGAATCTCGTGGAAATAAACCTCCCCAGTTGAGCCTTTGAGCCCGCTTTCAAAGGGGGCGTAAAACTCCCTAACAGCCTCCCAGTAGTTGGCAAGGGGCAATAGGTTCTCAAGCTTTAAGGGGGGCTCGCGGTCGGTACCGTGAAGGGCTGCCACAACCGCCTCCATACTGGGCTGGGCCGTTAGTCCTGAAAGGGAGGATATCGCCAGATCAACCACATCCACCCCAGCCTCAGAGGCCCTTAAGCAAGAGGCCACCCCGTTACCCGCGGTGTCGTGGGTGTGGTAGTGTATTGGCATATCTACCGCGTCCTTCAAAGCGCTTACTAAGATCTTTGCTGCCTGAGGCTTGCATAGACCCGCCATGTCCTTGATGCCCAGAATGTGGACCCCCATGGCTTCAATCTCTTTGGCGAGAGAAACATAGTAGTTCAGGTCGTACTTCGTGCGTTTGGGGTCGCAGATGTCTCCGGTGTAGCAGATGGCCACCTCTACCAGTTTGCCGGTCTTTAGCGCCTCGTCAACCGCCACCTCCATGCCCTTAACCCAGTTGAAGCAGTCAAATATTCTGAAGAGGTCTATACCGGCGCTGGCAGACTCCCTCACAAAAGAGCGCACCACGTTGTCAGGATAGTTGGTGTAGCCTACGGCGTTGGAGCCTCTAAGGAGCATCTGAAAGAGGATGTTTGGTATTCTCTTCTTCAGCTCCGCTATTCGCTGCCAGGGGTCTTCGTGTAGAAAGCGCATGGCCACGTCAAAGGTGGCACCTCCCCACATCTCTATTGAGAAGAGCTCAGAGGCTAACCTGGCAGTGGCGTCGGCAATGCGCACCATGTCGTAGGTGCGTACCCGGGTGGTGAGGTTTGACTGGTGCGCGTCTCTAAAGGAGGTGTCGGTCACCAGAAGCCTCTTCTCCTTTTTCAGCCACTCCACCACTCCCTTGGGTCCCTTCTTTCTCAACAGGTCCGCTGAACCTTTTGGCACCTTATCCTTAACGCTGAAGGTGGGAACTGGAGGATCTTGCACCACAATCTGTGGCTTTGCAGTGATGCCGGGGAACCCATTGAGGGTTACGTCTCCCAGGTATCTTAGGGTCTTGTTGCCTCTGTCAAGTCTGGGTTTAAAATGGAAGAGCTCCTTTGTGGTGTCAACAAAGGTGGTGTTGCACTCCCCTGCGAGAAAGGTTGGATGGTTAAGCACATTCAGCAAGAAGGGGATGTTGGTCTTTATACCTCTAATTCTGAACTCCCTTAGGGCTCTTTCCATCTTAGAGACCGCATCCTCAAAGGTGAGGGCCCATGTGGTCACCTTCACCAGCATAGGGTCGTAGTGGGGAGATATCCTCGAGCCAATAAAGCCGTCTCCTGCATCAAGCCTTACTCCGTATCCCGCCGCGGTGCGGTAGGCCACAATGCGTCCGGTGTCTGGCATAAAGTTGTTTTCAGGATCCTCTGTTGTGACCCGGCACTGAACGGCAAACCCGCTCTTTTTTACAGACTCCTGACCCTTTATCCCCACCTGGTGGAGGGAGAGGCCTGCGGCTATCTTCAACTGGGCCTGAACCAGATCCCTTCCGGTTATCTGCTCTGTGACGGTGTGCTCCACCTGGATTCGGGGGTTCATCTCAATGAAGTAGTATCTTCCCTCCTTATCCACCAGAAACTCCACTGTGCCGGCATTGTAGTAACCCACTCCCCGGGCTATGCGCAGGGCGGCCTCGTAAAGCCTCTCTCTCAAGAAGGGGTCAATTCCCGAAACTGCAGGGGCCATCTCTATGAGTTTCTGATGGCGGCGCTGTATTGAGCAGTCTCTCTCAAAAAGATGCACCACGTTGCCGTATTTGTCTCCCAGAACCTGTACCTCAAGGTGTTTGGGACCCTCCAAAAATCTTTCCAAAAAGACCCTTTTGTCACCAAAGGCCTTGAGTGCCTCTGACTGGGCCCGCTCAAGATTCTCAATGAGCTCTTTCTCGTTGTAAACGATGCGCATTCCCCTGCCACCGCCCCCTGAGGCGGCCTTTATGATGATGGGAAAACCCGCCTTTTTCGCGAAGGCTATGGCGTCTTTGGGGTCTTCAATGGGGCTATCGGTGCCTGGAATTACCGGGATCTCAAGGCTTTTAGCCAATTCCCTTGCCTTCACCTTGTCGCCCACAAGCTCAAGCACTTCTGGGGAGGGGCCCACAAAGGTGTATAGTGGACCCCAAAAATGAGACAGTATGCTAAGGTAGAGCCAAAGGAGGGTCTGCTATGGGTCGTAGGAGATATTCGGCGAAGTTCAAGGCCACAGT
>JALWSI010000105.1 GCA_027080315.1 bacterium
GCAATGTTGGCAGCCCTACGGTAAGCCTCAGGGTTCTTTGAATTGAGGTGGCTTGCCTTGTCAAAGGCCTTGAATGCCTCGGTCTTATTTCCATTCTTCCAGGCAGCCTCTCCATAAAGAAGCCAGATTTCGGGGTCTTTCGGAAAAAGATTTACTGCTGTTGAGGTGGTCTGCATAGCCTGATCGTATAAGTCGTACTTCATCTGCAAGTCGGCAATCTCTTTGAACAAGACCGGCTGGGGATCTACAGAGGCAGCTCTTTTCAGAAGTTTAAGGGCCTCTTTTGCGTTATTATCCCACTCTTCTACAAGATGCGCCTTTATATAACAGTAGAATGGATCAACCTTTGCTTTAGAAACAGCCCCTTGCGAAGTCCCCACCGCCAGAAATAGTAGCGCAACCACCATCACAACAAGCTTTCTCATGCCAGAAGCCCCCTCAGCTCTCTCTGCCTTTTGAACACATATCGTATCACCTTCTCCCTATCCTTCTCGTCTATGTTTATAAACTCCATTCCGTATCCCAAAAGCTTCCTCTCTGGATTGGCCATTGTTTTCCTCACCACTCTTGCAGCAACATCGCGCAGTTCAAACTCTCCAGAAACAGATAGCTCAACCAAGAGAACATCTCCCTTCTCAAGATCCTTCTTCGTCACCGCATAGATACCCCCACCAGAGATATCCAGAACCGTACCGGTCACCTTGGCCTCTTCAGGGGGCAAAGCAAAGTTTTTTATCCAGCGGCTATTCATATCAGAATCAAACACCTCAGTGGCAACAAAGGCACGAAAGGGAAGGTGCACTGGCACCCGATAGTACTTTCTAAGCTCCACTTTGAAGATGTTAGTGGGTGGATGGAGTTTAAGCATGGGCAAGGGTTCCTTGATAGGCCTATCAACCTTTGTGAGGAATCCTATACGCCCAAGCCCTGCAATCAAACTAACCTCTATAACCTCGCCATTTCTTATGAGTACGGGTATCCCTCTCTCGTCTGTAGGAAGGGCTATGAGAATCCCCTCTTCGTTTATGTCTTGAATACTGCTGAAGAGATTTTGTGCCCCTTCTCTGGTGAGCCTCACAGTACAGGACTGCCCTATAGGCATCTCCCTTTTAAGCTCTTCAAAGCTGAGCTCTCTTTTTAGTCCACCCTCTTTCTCTGGCAATGCTTATCCTCTCGTTAATCAACTATAATCTAAAATCCTAAATTCACCACCTCTCCGAGGTAGCGGAGAAGCATCTCTATTATTTATTAAGCGTATTTTCAAGAAGAGAAAGCCATAGACGATAAAACTTGCCCTTCTAATATACGACCCTGTAAAAGAATGAACCATGATTCTGAGCATGACGGGCTTTGGAAGAAAGGTTGTGGAGAACGAAGAGTACCGCTGCGAGGTAGAAGCGCGGTCTCTTAACCACAGGTACTGCGACATAACGGTGAAACTACCCAAACAACTCTCCTTCCTTGAGCCCAAGATCAGAAAGTTAATTCAGGAAAGGATCTCAAGAGGAAAGATTGACATCAGCATCAATCTCATATCTTCCTCAGGCACCTCAAAAGAGGTTGTGGTGAACTACCCCTTAGCCCAGGAGATCTCCAAAGCCTTAAAAAGCATCTCTACACGCTTTGGCATCAGAGAGCCCGACATAAGCCCCTTCTTAAGCGAGTTAATCACCATACACAATGGCCAAGGAGAAGAGGATGTATGGCCTTTGGTGGAGAGAACCGTTTATGAAGCCCTCAACGAGCTCATGGCCTTTAGGGCATCAGAGGGCAAAGCCCTAAAAAATGATTTAACAGAAACGGTGTATAGAATAAAAACCCTGGTTGGCAAGCTGGAGACACTTGCAGCCAATGAGCCTAACCTGCTCAAAAAAAGGCTTGAGGAGAGGCTCTCTGAGCTTGAGGTGGGAGTGGACCCCCAAAGACTCGCTCAAGAAGTGGCTATCCTAGCAGACAGAGTGGACATAAAAGAGGAGATAGTGCGCATGAGAAGCCATATCTCCCAGTGGCTCAAGGTGATGGAGGAAGGATCGCCCTGTGGCAGGCGACTGGATTTTCTAACCCAGGAGATGCACAGAGAAGCCTCCACCATGGCCTCAAAGTCAAGGGATGCCAAACTGATAGCCATAACCGTTGAGCTTAGAGATGAGATAGGTAAGCTGAAAGAGCAGGTGCAGAACGTTGAGTGAAGGGCTCTTTTAAGCCCATGAATAGTACATGAATAGTAACAGAAGGCCAAGGAAAAAGACAGAAGCCATCTTCCTCGGTGATCTCCAGATCGGCAGAGGAGCCCCCATCTCTGTTCAGTCTATGACAAAGAGTCTCACCCACGATGTTTCATCCACCCTGAATCAGATTGAAGAACTCGTTAGAGTGAGATGCCAGGTGATAAGGCTTGCAGTGCCCGACGAAGAGGCCGCTGGTTGTTTATCCACCTATGTGAAGGCCAGCCCCGTTCCTCTGGTTGCAGACATACATTTTGACTACAAACTGGCCCTGGCAGCCCTTGAGGCTGGGATAGAAGGCCTGAGGATAAATCCTGGCAATATCGGAGCCGCATGGAAGGTAAGAGAGGTGGTTAAGGCCGCCTCTGAACGAAAGGTGCCAATCAGAATAGGGGTCAACGCAGGCTCCCTTGAGAAGGAGTTGCTGGCAAAATACGGAGGGCCTACCCCCCAAGCCATGGTTGAAAGTGCCTTGAAACACGTTAGGATACTGGAAGATTTGGGATTTCACCAGCTCAAGATCTCCCTCAAGGCTTCTTCGGTACCCGCCACCGTTGAGGCGTACTCTCTCATGTCAGAGAAGGTCCCTTATCCCCTACACATTGGGATCACAGAGGCTGGGGCAGGAATGCCAGGTACAGTCTTCTCATCAGTGGGGTTGGGGATACTCCTATGGCAGGGCATTGGAGACACCTTGCGGGTGTCCCTAACCGGTCCACCAGCAGAAGAGGTAATGGTGGGATACGAAATTCTGCGCTCTCTTGGGCTGTACAACAGAGGGGTGAGAGTGATCTCTTGTCCCACCTGCGGAAGAAAACGGATAGACGTGGTTTCAATCGCAAAAAGGGTCCGGATGGAGCTATCTGACATAGAAGAGCCCTTAACAGTGGCGGTTATGGGCTGCGTTGTGAATGGACCTGGAGAAGCAAAAGAGGCGGACATAGGTGTAGCAGGGGCTGGCGAGAAGGCGGTGCTGTTTGCAAAAGGAGAGCAGATTGATGTAGTGTACCCACAGAAGATACCTGAGGCTTTAAAAGAGCTGGCCCTAAGGTATGTGAAAGAGAGAACAAAGGAGGTGCCATATGGTGATCCAAAAAGACAACACCGCCATTCTGATCATTGATGTACAGGAGAAGCTTATTGATAGCATTTTTAATAAAGAGTCTGTCATTGATAACGTTAAAGCCCTTATCCACCTATCACAGGTCTTCAAGTTACCTATCCTCATCACAGAGCAGTATCCCAAAGGGCTGGGGAGAACAATTGAACCCATAAGAGAGCTCTTAAAAGACGCATACCAACCCATTGAGAAGATGACCTTTAGCTGCGTAGGATGCGACCAGTTCAACGAGAAAACAGACTCCCTTTGCGCCAGCGAGATTCACCATCTAGTGGTCTGTGGAATAGAGACCCACATCTGCGTTTATCAGACGGTGAGAGACCTCTCAGAAGATGGGGTTTGCACCATCCATATAGCAGCCGACGCGGTGGGTTCTCGTAAAGAGGACAACTGGAGGTGGGGCCTGGAATTGATGAGGGAAGAAGGGGCATTCATCAAGTCCACAGAGACCATCATCTTTGAGATGCTCCATAGGTCTGGCACCCCAGAGTTTAAGGCCATGCTTCCCCACATCAAGTAAGGTAAGGAGGCTAACTCTCTATATCCAGTTTCTTTAATCTGTACCTGAAGGAGCGAAAGGAGATACCCAAGAGCTCTGCTGCCCTCTTCTTCACCCCTTTTGCCTCCTTCAAAGCCTTTATTATTAACCGTCTCTCCTGCGACTCCAGAAGGGAGTCCAATCCCCCTGGAGGCAGGGGAAGGACTGGATCATCGGCTTCAACTACCGCCTTTTTGAAGACCTCTTCAGGCAGAACCTCTGGGCTCAAAGGAGCGCCTTCCGGGGACAACACCACGGCCCTTTCAACTATGTTCCTCAACTCCCTCACATTTCCCGGAAACCTGTATCTTGAAAGAGCAGCGAGAAACTCTGTGGTCACCATAGGCTTAGGCTTGTTGTACTGCCTTGAAAACTCATCCACAAACCTCTCCACCAGTAAGGGGATCTCCTCCCTCCTTTCTCTCAAAGGTGGTAGGTGTATCTCTATCCCCTTTATCCTGTAGTAAAGGTCCTCTCTGAATCTGCCCTCCTCCATGTGTCTCTCAATAGGCTGGTTTGTCGCCGATATTATTCTGGTCTTAACCCTTCTCTCTCTGGTCTCCCCCAGCCTTTTGAACCTTCCCGTCTCAAGAAACCTCAGCATCTTTGCCTGAAGTTCAAGGGGCATATCCCCAATCTCGTCAAGAAATAGGGTGCCATCCTTAGCCTCTTCTATTAAGCCCTTCCTGTCTCCACTGGCTCCAGTGAAGGCTCCCTTGCGGTAGCCAAACAGCTCTGCCTCTAAAAGCTCGTGGGGGATAGAGGCACAGTTTATTGCTACCAGCTCCCCTGGCCTCCCGCTCTTTCTGTGAATCTCCCTGGCTATCAATTCCTTACCGGTTCCACTCTCACCTGTGATGAGCACCGACAGCTCTGTGGGAGCAACCCTGTAGGCAACCTCAAGCACCTTCTGCATTGCCTTGGAGGCACACACCATCTCACCTCTCTTCTGGACCTCCTCAAGCCTGCGGTGAAGCTCAATATTCTCAAAACGCAAGGAAGCCTGTTCCAAGGCCCTTTTCACCACAAGCTCAAGGTTATCCATGTCTAAAGGCTTGGTGAGATAGTCCCATGCCCCAAGGTGCATGGCTTTAACGGCACTCTCTATTGATCCAAAGGCTGTTGCCACAATAACCACAGTCGGCAACCTCTTTTCTCTAATCTGCTTTAAAAGCTCCAACCCCTCTCCGTCAGGAAGCCTCATGTCAAGGATACACAGGTGGAAGATCTCCTCTTCTATGGCCTTTATTCCCTCTTTAAGGGATCCCGCGGTGGCCACCTCAAGCCCAAGCTCTGAGAAAAATATGGATAATACCCTGCGGAGCCCCTTCTCGTCGTCAACCACCAATACCTTCATAGGCCTTCTCAAGCTCCTCAGAATACTTGGGCAGTCTTATGGTAAAAAGAGCGCCTCCCCCTGGGCGAGGCATCACCGTTAAATTTCCTCCATGAGCCTCCACCACCTTTTGAACTATGGAGAGACCCAGACCTATTCCATTATCCTTAGTGGTGTAGAGGGGACGAAAGATCTCTCTGATCTTATCTGGAGGAATCCCCGGCCCCCTATCCGCCACGGTTATCTTCACAGAACGGTCATCCTCATCAATAAACACGTGAACCGCCTCGCCCTCTGGAGAAGCCTCCACTGCATTGTCCACCAGGTTCTGAATAGCACGCTCCAAGTGGTGAGGTACCGCCTTCACCTTAGGCGGAGAGTCCTGGTCTGTGCGATCCCTCACCTCTATGAAGGCACAACCCATATCCTTCCACTTCTTGGCCCTTCTCTGAATAAGGGACTTAACCAAAGGGGAAACCTCTACCACCTCAAAGTTCTTCTCTCTGTGCTCAGGGCGGGCAAAGAGGAGAAAGTCTTTCACCAACCTCTCTATGTGGTCAGACTCCTCTATCACCACCTCTGCCAGCTCTCCTATCTTTTCAGGGGTCAGGGTCTCCCTCTTTTTGAGGAGGGTTGCGGCCCCTTTTATGGCCCCAAGGGGATTCCTTAAGTCGTGGGCTAAGTCCCCTGCCATACGACCAAGCATGGTTAGAATCTCAGCCCGTCTCTCCTCCTCCTCCATCTGCTTAAGTTCTCTCAGGTCCCTCATGAGAATCACATAGAGACCGTGGGGAAAGGGGCTAACAGAGTAGCCTATGTCAATATCTCCATGTTTACAGTGAATCTGACCCTCCCACCTGGCCCCTGGCAAGCTGAACACCTTTGCAAGAATCTCTTGACCAATGGTGCACGGAATCTCGTTTCCCCCATCCATGGGATCAATCTTCAGGATCTCTTTGGCTTTGGGATTAGCCAGTTTTATCTCTCCACTGCCATCCACCACCAGAAGGCCTGAAGGGATGTAATCCATTGTTTTTCGGTATATGTTCTCCCACTTTTCCGACTCTTCCCTCTGTCTCTCCGCCTCGTCCATCTGCCTTTTAAGATTGATGGCAGCCCCTACGGCAAGAATAAATCCCAACTCGTGTAGAACAAGAGAGATGAGAACCCCCTCCTGACCAAGATAGAGGTATCCAACGATTCCCGAGGCCATAAAGAAGGGTAAAACGCCCAAATAGACAGGAAGAATCACCGCTGCCGAAAAGACGGGAAAGAGATAGATGAGGCTGAAAGGTATCTGGGAAGAGAAGAAAGCGTACTGCAAGAAGCCTATGGTAAGAATATCTGTCACAAAGAAGATAAACATGGGTATTTTGGTTAACCATCCCAAACGCAGTGCCGTGATTGAGCTGAGAAGCATGAAG
>JALWSI010000106.1 GCA_027080315.1 bacterium
ATGGTGGGACCAGACTACAAGCCCCCTGACACCCACCCCCCAAAGAGCTGGCATTCCAGCAATGTGAGAGGGGTGCTCTTTCAAATCCCTTCACCGCAAACCCTGGCCCAGTGGTGGACCACCTTGAACGACCCCATCCTCACAAGACTTGAGGAGAGAGCGGTTAAAGGCAACCTCAATCTGAAGAAGACTCTCTGGAGGGTGAGGGAGGCCAGGGCCCTGCGGGGGATGGAGAAGGCAAGGCTCTTTCCATACCTGAACGCCCAAGGCTCCGGCCAGGAGATGCGTAGCAGCGCCTACGAAAGAGAGGAGTATCACGGCAAGAAACGAAGAGGAGAAGAGGGAAAGCTGTACCAGGTCGGCCTTGACTCCTCTTGGGAGCTGGACATCTTTGGGGGCACACGCCGCTCTGTGGAAGCAGCCCAGGCAGAGGTTGAAGCCGCCCAAGAGAACCTTCACGATGTGCTGGTGAGCTTAACCGCGGAGGTGGCTCTAAACTACGTTGAGGTACGCATGTACCAGGCGAGGTTGAGGGCCGCCCAGTCTAACATGGAAGCCCAAAGGGAGATCTACACCCTCAACCTCTCCCGCTACAAGGCAGGGTTGATTGACGAGCTTGCAGTTGAACAGTCCCTTTACATACTGGAGAACACAAAGGCTCAGATCCCCGCCTTGGAGACGGCCCTTGAAAGGGCCATGAATCGCCTTGCGGTACTAATGGGCCAGAAGCCAGGAACACTGCACCGGCTTTTGAGGCAAGAGAAGCCCATACCTGTACCCCCTCTCAAGGTGGCAGTGGGGATCCCTGCAGATACTTTGAGGCAGAGACCTGACGTGAGAAGGGCAGAGAGGTTGCTTGCCGCCGAAACCGCCCGCATAGGAGAGGCCAAGGCACAGCTCTATCCCTTTTTCAATCTGGCAGGCACAGTGGGGTTAGAGTCTGTCTCCTCAGGGCACCTATGGGAGTGGGTGAGCCGCACCTCTGGCTTTGGCCTGCATGTGTTCTGGCAGGTGTTTCACGCCGGAGAGCTGAGAAAACAGGTTGAGGCCCAAGAGGCACGGCAGAAAGAGGCCCTTATGGCCTACCAAGAATCGGTACTGAAGGCCCTAGAAGAGGTGGAGAACGCTCTTGTAGCCTATGGAAAGGAGCAACAGAGGCTTGACTCGTTGAGAAAGGCCGCTGCCTCTGCCAAAAGGGCCTACCTGCTGGCTGTGGACCGCTACAAGGCGGGACTGGTTGACTTCACCAACGTGATGGATGCCCAACGATCCCTTCAGCTATACCAAGACAGAATGGCCGAAAGCGAAGGTGCTGTGGCAGCAAACCTTGTGAGGCTCTACAAGGCCTTAGGCGGGGGATGGAGCCATAGAGAGCCCCGCGAAACCGAGGGAGAGGCCTCAAGTAAAAGCCCGGAATAGGCTCACAAAAGGAGATTAGAAGCGCTCACTTCTCTTCAGATTCAGACCGGGAGAAGATGAGGGGAAGTATCTTGAGCGCCTTTCTGTCTGCAAGGGAATAACATATCTTGGGACCCTCTCGACGGGATGAGATTATGTTCTGGTTCTTCAACACCATGAGGTGT
>JALWSI010000107.1:0-1463 GCA_027080315.1 bacterium
ATGGGGGCCAAAATAAGCAGCACCAAAGCCCCCCAACCACCGCCTTCCTCGTCGTCTCCTCCTCCAAACAGAAAGGCGATCTGGCCAAACCTTGCCAGCATTGTGATGGCACCTGCCACAGTGGCGGCAACGCTCTGAATCAATATATCTCTGTGCTTAACGTGGGCAAGCTCGTGCCCCAACACGCCCATGAGCTCTTCTGGACTGAGAAGTTGCAAAATACCCTCTGTCACCGCCACAGCAGCGTGTTTAGGATCACGCCCAGTAGCAAATGCGTTGGGTGTTTGGGTAGGAATAATGTAGAGCTTTGGCATAGGCAGCTCTGCCCTCTTGGCCAGTTCTCTAACCATGGCATAGAGCTGAGGGGCTTCGCTTTCGCTAACCGGCTTCGCCCTGTACATGGCCAGCACCATCTTGTCGCTGAACCAGTAGGCCCCAAAGTTCATTATGCAAGCAAATCCGAAGGCCAAAATCATGCCTTGTCTTCCGCCTATGGCGTCCCCTATGAGCACAAAAAGAGCTGTTAAAGCGGCAAGGAATACCGCTGTCCTTATCTGATTTCCCATACTCATCTCCTCCTTTTCCACTTCAAGAACTGTTCAGAGAAGATAAGATGGGCTAAGAGCCGTAGCTTGTCAATAGGGTTGCCTACAGAGGGTATCCCTATTCCCCTGAGATTGAAGCAGTGCTATGTTTCTACAAAGAGCGTAAGGGTAGGAGGAGACCATGGCGCGGGTTCTGTTGGTGGACGATAGCGAGAGCATAAGGCTTCTCTACGAGAAGGAGCTGGAAGAAGAGGGGTACGAGGTGGTTCTTGCTGCAAGCGGCGAAGAGGCCCTTGATATTCTTGAAAAAGAAAATGTGGATCTGGTGGTGCTTGATATAAAGATGAAGAAGATGAGTGGCCTTGAAGCCCTCCAGCATATAGTCCAGCATATAGTTAAAGAGAAGAATAACCTGCCGGTTATCCTATGCAGCGCCTACTCTTCTTACCAGGATGACTTCTCTTCATGGCTGGCAGACTCTTACGTCATAAAGTCCTCTGACATGAGCGAGCTTAAAGGGGAGATAAGGAGACTCTTACAGAAGTACGGCAAGGAGTGAGCCCTCCATGAAAGCGGTCATCATGGCGGGCGGGTTTGGCACCCGCATCCGTCCTCTCACCACATCCTTGCCTAAACCCATGCTTCCTCTGGTGAATCGTCCCATAATGGAGCACATCCTCTCTCTATTGAGAAGACACCGTTTCAAAGAAGCCATTGCCCTGCTTCATTTCAGCCCGCAGGTGATCAAGGATCACTTTAGAGATGGACGAGAGTTTGGGATCCAGATGGAGTACATCACCCCTGAGATTGATCTGGGAACTGCAGGGGCGGTGGCGGCAGCGGCCAGCAGGTTGAATGAGACCTTTCTTGTGATCTCTGGAGACCTGGTAACAAACGTTGACCTCTCAGCCTTACTGG
>JALWSI010000107.1:1473-7874 GCA_027080315.1 bacterium
ACTGGAGTTTCACAGGGAGAAGAGAGCAGCCATCACCATTGGTCTCGTGGCGGTCTCCAATCCTCTACAGTTTGGAGTGGTGGTAACCAATCAGGAGGGTAGAATAGAGAGGTTTTTAGAGAAACCCGGATGGTCAGAGGTCTTCAGCGACAAGATCAACTCTGGAATCTACGTGATTGAGCCAGAGGTTCTCAAGGAGATTACTCCCAACACCCCATTTGATTTCAGCAAAGACCTCTTCCCCAAACTCCTTGAGCAAGGGATCCCCCTTTACGGCTACACCCTTGAGGGACACTGGAGGGATGTGGGAGATCCCCACTCGTACCTTGCAGCCCATAGAGACTTCTGGAGAGAACGGATACTCATTGAGCCCGAGGGAGAGCTGGTCCTCACCAGCAATAAGGCCCGGGTCTGGATGGAGAAAGGCGAAACCCCACCCTCAGGGGTGAGGTTTGAGGGAAGGGTTGTGCTGGGAAGAGGGGTACAGATAGCCTCAGGCGTCACCATACGGGACTCTGTGCTTGGTCCGGGCACCCAGGTGGGCGCCTGGTCCAATATCTCGGGCTCTGTGGTGTGGGACAGGGTGATTGTGGGAGAAGGCGCCTCAATTGCAGGCTCGGTGATCTGCTCCAAGGTCTCCATAGGGCCAAGGGCCTCAGTTGAGGAGGAGTGTGTCGTTGCAGAAGGCTCCATTATTGGAGAGGGGGCAGTACTAAAAGCCGGAGTTAAGGTGTGGCCCAACAAGAAGGTTGATCCCCAGGCGGTGCTATCCCACAACCTCATCTGGGGAGAACGGTGGAAGGACCACCTCTTTGAGAACTCGGCCGTCTCTGGACTAACAAACGTTGAACTCACCCCTGAGCTCGTCACCAAGATAGGGGTGGCCTATGGCTCCTCTCTCCCTAAGGGTAGCAAGGTGCTGGTAGGCAGAGACACCTCAAAAGCCTCGCGAATGCTGAAGAGAGCCTTTGTTGGAGGGGTGCTCTCCACAGGGATTGACGTGAGAGATCTGGAGGTGTGCCCTGCGCCTCTGATGCGGTACAAGCTTCAGGGGTTTGGAGAGTCAGGTGGGGTGTTGTTCTGTCAAGATGGAGAGTCTCCCCTAATCACAAAGATCCGTTTCTTTGGAAAGGAAGGATTAGAGATCTCCTCCGGTGAAGAGAAGGGCATAGAGCGCCTCTTTGCCCGGGAGAGCTTCAGAAGGGTGGATCAGTCCCAAACAGGCTACATCTCCCACCTACCTTTCCTGGAAGACTTCTACAGAGAGGGCCTTCTTAGCCTCTTGGACAAGCAGGCCATAGCCAAGGCAGGATTCAGAGTGGTTGCCCACTTCTGCCGTGGCACCGTAGCCCCCATCCTCACGAGGATTCTCTCTGACTTAGGAGTAGATGTGGTTGAGATAAACCCGGGGACAGAGGGGAGATCTCCCATGACAGAGGAGGAGAGGGACGAATGGATAACCACCCTAAGCGGGATGGTCTCAGAGGCAGGGGCACAGGTAGGTTTCTCCTTCTCTCCTCAGGGCGAAGGGCTTGTGGTGGTTGACGAAAAAGGCGGTATTTACCAGGAAGAACGGCTCTCCACCCTGGTGGCACTACTCTTGGAGAAGCCCAATAAAAACCTGCCATGGTGTGAGGGAGAAGAGATCTTGGTGCCGGCCTCCTTCCCCGATGTGGTGGAAGAGCTTCTAAAAGCCAAGGGATGGAAGGTGAGACGTTCCTTTCAACATCTGCCCAGGTTCGTAAGGGACCTTGCCAGCCAGCCCTTTGGTCTGGGGCTCCACCCATCCTCTTCCCCCATGGTCTCTTCTCATCAGCCCCTACCTGACGCTGTGTGGGGAGCGGCCTGGATACTTGAGCTGATGGCCTCAAAAAGAAGGCCCTTGAGCGAGGTGTGGAGAGAGGCACCCTCCTTCCACCTGCTACAGGCCTCTATCCACACGCCCCTTGAGAAGAAGGGACTCCTCATGCGCAGACTCGTTGAGATCACAGAAAAAGAGAACCGCTCACTGCAAGATGGAATCAAGCTTTTCAAAGATAAGGGGTGGGTACTGGCCATCCCCCACGAAGAGCAGCCAGAATTCTTGCTATGGTCTTACTCCTCAAGCAGAGAAAAGGCCCTTGAACACTTAGACGAGATTGCAGTCTTTTTGAGAAGGGTGCTTGAGGATGACTAGCCCTCCCATTCTGCTTTTTGGTATCCACTGTCACCAACCTGTGGGAAACTTTCATAGGGTTATGGAGGAAGCCTACCAAAAGGCGTATCTGCCCTTTCTCGAGGTTGCAAAGGAGCATCAGGTGCCCTTCGCCCTTCACTACTCTGGCCCCCTTATTGAGTGGTTAGAGACCAACGGCCACAGGGTCTTGAACTTAATGGGAGAGCTTGTTGAGCGAAACCAGGTTGAGGTACTCATCAGCGGCCTCTACGAGCCTATCCTGCCCGCTATTCCAAGCTGGGATAGACTGGGGCAGCTTGAGATGGCCAAAGAGAAGGTGATCTCCCTTTGGGGAAAGAAGCCCAAAGGAGTGTGGCTAACCGAGAGGGTATGGGAGCCTCAAATCGTGAAAGAGATTATGGCGGCAGGCCTGAGCTATGTGGTGGTTGACGACTACCATCTACTATGTGCAGGGATAGAAGAGGAGAAGATCCACGGCTACTTCGTCACAGAGGAAGATGGAGAAACCCTTGCCATTTTCCCCATAAGCAAGCCTTTAAGGTATCTTGTGCCTTTCAAAGGAATAAGAGAGGTGAAAACCACCCTGCAAAGGCTCTCAACCAACACCGCCTACACCATCTTTGACGATGGGGAAAAGTTTGGGCTCTGGCCCGGAACCCACAGCTGGGTCTATCAAAAGGGCTGGCTGAAAAGGTTCTTTGAGCTTCTGGAAGAGGGATGGCTGAAACCTTCGACATTCTGGGAGTACCTCTCTAAGAACCAGCCCACGGGAAGGGCATATCTTCCCACAGCCTCTTACCCAGAGATGGGGGAGTGGGTTCTCTCTCCACAAAAGGCAAAGAAGTTAAAAGAGATAAAGGAGAATCTGAAAAAGGAAAAGGCCTCTGCCTTCATTCGGGGAGGCATATGGAAGAACTTTCTGGTGAAGTATCCGGAATCAAACTGGCTCCACAAACGGATGCTAAGGGTGAGCAAAGAGGTGAAGGCCATAAAAGTCCCTGAAAAAAAGAGAGAGGCTCAAACCCATCTCTACAAAGCCCAATGCAACGACGCCTACTGGCACGGGGTGTTTGGAGGACTCTACTCTCCCCATCTGAGAAGGGCCCTATGGTGCCAGTTGTTGCAGGCGCAAAGGCTGGTTGACGCTCATAATCCCGGCATCATCAAAGAGGACCTGGATTGCGACGGCCAAGAGGAGATCATGCTCTCTAATGGGCAGCTATTTGCGGCTTTTAAGCCCCACCAAGGTGGAGGAATGGTGGAGCTTAGCCACCTTGGCTGGTGTCAGTGTTTCACCAATGTTCTCACCCGCAGGCCAGAAACTTACCACTTTGAGATGGAGAAACATGAGAATAAGAAGGGGATCCCTTCAATCCACGAGAGAGGAGACTCTCTCCCCTCTAAGATCACCTACGATCCCTACCCGAAGATCTCCTTTCTGGATCATCTCCTTCTCAACCCCTCCAAGAAAGCCTTAGAAGAGGGCACCTTAAAGGAGGAATCCCTTTGGAGACTTCATTACCTTCCCCGTATCAACGGCCATAAGGTAGAGATGTGGGTCAGGACCGAATCTAAAGAAGGAGAGGTAGAGATCTCCAAGGTATTCTCTCTCACAGAGAACGCCCTCGCGGCAGAATACCGCATACTGCCTCATGCCCTGTCTATGCCCTTACGGTTTGGATTTGAGCTCAATATCCTCTTTCCCTCTGAGCGATTTGGAGAGATAAGGGTGTTGTCTGGTGAGGAGGAGAGGTGCCTTTCGGTTCTCAAAGGAGGGGTTGTAAAGGGTTGCAAGGGGCTTATTCTCAGAGACTCTCTCTGGGGTGGAGAGTTGAAGATAGAGCTTGGATTCCCCATGGACCTCTGGGTTTCAGCCAACCTCTCTATTTCAAAGTCAGAAAGGGGATTTGACAGGATCTACCAAGGAAACACCTTTCTTTTTGCCTCTTCGGTGTTGAGGGATAAAATGAACCTCGTGGTTAAGGTTAGCTGCCACGAGAAGGGGGAGTAGAAGTGTCTGAGCTTAGATGGGATCCGTTGAAGTTCAGGTGGGTGATTATCGCCACAGAGAGAGGCAGGAGACCAGGGGACTTTGAGATTCCCAAGGAAGAAAAGAAGCTCAAAGTATGTCCCTTCTGCTACGGACAGGAAGAGAAAACCCCAAAAGAGGTCTTTGCAGTGAGGCGGGACGGTTCATTACCCAACACCCCAGGCTGGAAGGTGAGGGTGGTACCAAACAGGTTTCCCGCACTTAGCAGCGAGGCCGAGCTTCGCCGAGAGGGCATAGGGCTATTTGACAGGGTTGAAGGTGTGGGCGCCCACGAGGTGGTTATTGAGACCCCCCACCACGAAAAGTCTTTGGGAGACCTTGATCCCGAGGATATCTTCCTGGTGCTTCTGGCATACAGGGAGAGAATCAGAGCCCTTCAGCAGGATCCAAGAATACGCTACATCCTCGTCTTCAAAAACCACCGTGCCGAGGCAGGGGCATCCCTCTCTCATTCCCACAGCCAGATCATTGCTACCCCTGTCATGCCCTTCATTGTGAGGCAAGAGCTTATAGCCGCCAAAGAGCACTTCTCTCGCAAAGAGAGGTGCATATTCTGTGATATCATCAAGAACGAACAGCTACTTGGACACAGGGTGGTGGCAGATATGGATCACTTCTTCATCTGGGCACCCTACGCCTCTTGCTTCCCTTTTGAGACATGGCTATTTCCCAAAAGACACTGCCACGACTTTGCCAAACTGGACGACGACGAGCTTTTTGAACTGGCCAAGGCCATGAAGGCCATGCTCTACGGTATGAAGCACGTGCTCAACGATCCTCCTTACAACTTTGTGCTCCACACCTCTCCTGTAACCTCAAAAAGGCCAGGTAAACCTGGCTATTGGGGAACCATTGAGTACGACTTCCACTGGCACATTGAGCTCATCCCCAGACTAACACACATCGCAGGGTTTGAATGGGGTTCAGGCTTCTACATTAATCCAACCCCTCCTGAGCTTGCCGCTGAAAGTCTTAAAGAGGTTGTGGCCTCTATTTTTTAGACGGAGGAGGAAAAGATGGTGCAAAGCATAAGAGAAGGCGTTGAATACGCCTATAAAAACTCACCGGCCTTCAAGAAAAGATTGGAGAATGCCGGTATCTCCCCTGAAGAGATAAACAGCTTAGAGGAACTCTCTAAAATCCCTGTCTTGAAAAAGGACAAGGTGATAGCCATGCAGGAGCACAAACCTCCCTTTGGGGAGCTACTGGCCACCGATATTGGCTCACTGGCACGGATCTTTGTCTCTCCAGGACCAATATTTGATCCACAAGGAGAGAGCCAAGACTTCTGGGACTGGAAAGAGAGCTTGGAGGCAGCGGGATTTGGCAAGGGAGACATAGTGATCAACACCTTCTCGTACCATCTAACCCCCGCCGGGTTCATGTTTGATCACGGACTCAGAACTGTAGGAGCGGTTGTGGTTCCCACTGGGGTTGGTAACACCGAACAACAGGTGAAAATAATAAAGCATCTTGGAGTTACAGGATACGTTGGAACCCCAAGCTTCCTGAGCAACATCCTTCAGAAGGCAAAGTACCTTGGTCATGCCCCAGGAACCCTTAGCTTAAAGAAGGCCTTTGTGTCGGCAGAGATGCTGCCTGAGTCGTTGAGAAGGGAGTTTGAAGAGGAATGGGGCATTGACACCAAACAGGGGTATGGAACCGCCGATGTGGGGGCCATCGCATATGAGTGCAACGAAAAGTCCGGCATGCACATCTCAAAAGGGATAATCGTGCAGATCTGCGATCCATACACCGGAGAGCCTCTACCGGACGGCACCGTAGGAGAGGTGGTGGTTACCCGATTTGATCCCGTATATCCCTTAATACGCTTTGGCACTGGAGACCTATCAGTTTTAAGCAGCGATCCATGCATGTGCGGAAGAAGATCCCCAAAACTCCTGCGCATTGTGGGAAGAGTCGGAAGTTCTGTAAAAGTGAGGGGGATGTTTGTGCATGCCCATCAGATAAAGGAGCTTGTGTCAGAACACCCAAATATCAAAGGAATCCAATGCGTTATCACAAGAATTGAGCAAAGGGACATGCTCACCATGAAAATAGCCGCATCAAAGCCGTTTTCTGCAGAAGAGATAGACGGTTTCTTGAAGAAGGCAAGAGAGAAGATAAAGGTGAAGGTTGACTGCGTAGTGTTTGTTCCCCTGAACGAGGTAGAGG
>JALWSI010000107.1:7884-23294 GCA_027080315.1 bacterium
AGGGAAAGCCCCTTTTTGATGACCAAAGGGAGTGGGATTGACACCAAATATAGGGCTGAGTGGTAGGGACGGCGATAAAGCTACTAAGGACGGGAGGCGTTAACGCCTCCCGTCCTACTTTTCACAGCTAAATCACCGGCAGTCCATACAGAGCTTGGCCTTATCCTCAGGCAGACCCATCTCTTTAAGCCACTCAATCTCCTCTTCTGTGGCAAAGTACTTTCCACACTTCTCACAGGCCACCAGTTTGCTCTTTTTATGCCAGCGTTCCATGATGCGATAGCCATCCTTCTCCTCAATAGGAATCACATCAACAGGGCAAACATAGGTGCAGGCACCACAGCTTATGCAGAGGGGATTGGGCTCGTCAAAGGGAGGAACTACCCGCCTCTCTGGCCCCCTGCTCTCGTAGCCCAATGCGTGCCTGCCCACCACCTCGCTACACACCCTTACGCAGAGACCACAGAGAATACAGTCCTCGTTCTCCTTCTCAAAACGGGGCTCTTTCACCCCCATCTCTTCCGCCATCTTTTGAATGACAGGTAGGTTGGGACAACGAGAGAGATAGAGCTCCATCAACATCTTGCGAGACTTCTCTATCTTCTCGTTAGAGGTCTTAACCTCAAGCCCCTCCTCTGCGGGATAGTCGCACGATGTCACAATCTTTGTGCGTTTGCCCTTCTTTATCTCTACCAAACAGAGGCGGCATGCGGTGTAGGGCTTAACCTCGTCGTGGTGACACAGATTGGGGATCTTTATTCCGTATCTCTTTGCCACCTGGAGAATGGTCTCTCCAGGGCGTGATACCACCTTTTTTCCATCTATGGTCAACTCTGCCATCTTACACCACCTTCACTGCGTCAAATTTACACACATCTTTGCAAATACCGCACTTGATGCACTTATCCTGGTCAATCTCGTGAGGCTTCTTGGTCTCGCCAGTGATGGCCTCAACAGGACATCTCTTGGCACACACAGTGCAGCCGGTGCACTTCTCTTTGTCTATCTCGTAGCGCACCAAGGGCTTACACACACCAGCGCGGCACTTCTTGTCTCTAACATGCTCTAAATACTCGTCTTTGAAGTACCTGATGGTGGTGAGCACGGGGTTGGGGGCAGACTTTCCAAGACCGCAGAGAGAGGCAGTTCCAATGACCTCTCCAAGCTCCTCAAGAAGCTCAATATCCTCTTCTGTGCCGTTGCCTTCGGTGATTTGGGTTAGAATCTGAAGCATGCGCCTCAGACCCTCACGGCAGGGGGTGCACTTTCCGCAGGACTCCTCGGTGAGAAACTTCACGAAGTACCGGGCAACATCCACCATACAGGTATTCTCGTCCATAACGATCATGCCGCCAGAGCCCATCATGGAACCGGCCTCGTCAAGGCTGTCAAAGTCAACTGGCAGATCCAGCAGCGATTCAGGGAGACATCCTCCCGAAGGCCCTCCCGTCTGCACAGCCTTGAACTTCTTGCCGTTGGGAATTCCCCCTCCTATATCAAAGATCACCTCTCTCAGGGTCATTCCCATGGGAACCTCAACCAGACCGGTATGCTCAACGTCTCCAACCAAAGAGAAGATCTTGGTGCCCTTGCTGTTCTCGGTTCCCATAGAGGCATACCAAGCTGCTCCCTCCTTCACGATCAGGGGCACATTGGCCCAGGTCTCAACGTTGTTGAGTACCGTGGGTTTACCCCAAAGACCGCTCTCGGTGGCATGGATGTGCTTGGACCTCGGCTCTCCAACCCTTCCCTCAATAGAGGCCATCAAGGCAGAGGACTCTCCGCATACGAAGGCTCCACCACCCCTGACAATCTTAATGTCAAAGGAGAATCCCGAGCCCAGTATGTTCTCACCTAATAGGCCGTATTCCCTGGCCTGCTCTATGGCCAAGGTGGCGTTCTCTACAGCCAAGGGATACTCTTTTCGCACATAGATGTATCCCTCTGTAGCTCCAACTGCGTAGGCCCCTATGATCATCCCCTCAACTACGCAATGGGGATTTCCTTCCAACAGGCTTCGGTCCATATAGGCCCCGGGGTCGCCTTCGTCGGCGTTGCATATTACGTATTTCGTGGGAACATCATACTTCTTTGCGTCTTCCCACTTCCACCCTGTGCGGAATCCGGCGCCTCCTCGGCCTCTCAAACCAGACTCGGTAACCTCTTCAATGATCTTGTCTGGCTCCATCTCAAACAGGGCCTTTGCCAGGGCTGTGTATCCCCCTATGCTGATGTAGTCTTCAATGCTCTTGGGATCTATCTTTCCGTTCATGTCCATAAGGAGTCTCTTCTGCTTGCTGTAGAAGGGGATCTCCTCCTCGTGGACCACCTTGTTGCCCTGGGAGTCTGTGTAGAGGAGTCGTTCAACAACCTCTCCATTGAGAAGGGTCTTCTCAACGATCTCTGGCACATCCTCGGGCTTAACCTTTTGATAAAAGATCTTCTGGGGATAGATCACCACCAAGGTTCCCCTGCCGCAGAAGCCGTGGCATCCAGTGCCTCTAACAGCATGCCCATCGCCCTTCTCTTTCACCGAGGCATCTATACCCCGCTTCGCAATCTCCTCTTCAAAAGCCTTGTAAACCTCCATGGCACCGTGAGCCAAACAACCGGTCCCGGTGCAGACGGCAACAAACCTCTCCTCTCCCGAGCGAGAAGCTGCAAGGCTCTTCTGCAACTCAAACAGCTCTTCTTTGCTATTTAACCTGCTCATTCTCTGTACTCCTCAATGAGACTGTCCACCTTGGACGGGGTCATGTGGCCGTAGTACTTGTCGTCCACTATCACCAAGGGACCAAGGGCACAGGCACCAACACAGTTGACGGTCTCCAAAGTGAACTGAAGATCCTTTGTGGTCTTTCCTGCAGGGATACCCAGCACATCAGAGAGACGCTCCAGCACCCGATAGGCCCCTTTAACGTGACAAGCGGTTCCTGTGCACACCTGAACCACGTGTTTTCCTCTGGGCAAGAGGCTGAATGCCCTGAAGAAGGTGGCTATGTGGTACACCCTGGCCAAGGGAAGCTCCAAGGTGTTAGCCACCTCTTCTAACACCTCTTTTGGCAGGTAAGAGTAGATGTCTTGCAGATCTTGAAGGATCTCAATCATCCTCGCGCTATTGTAACCGTAGCGCTCAAGCACCTCTTTCACATTCTCTTTAACCTTCTCTACAGCCATCTCATAACTCCTGTGTAAGCCTCTCCATCTTTTTGAGGCGCTCGTACTCTCTGGTAACCATCTCTTGAAACTCGTCTATCACCTCTTGTGGAAGGTGACGGAAACGCCGCTGGCCTTTGAGATAGTCCGTAACAGGCCTCAAACCCTGTGGAAGATCAAGGGAAAGCCTGTACTTTCCATGGTCCACCTCGTACAAGGGGAAGACCCCCGTCTCTGCAGCCAATCTGCCCAACCTCACCGAATAGGCAGGATCGGTTCCCCAACCAGTGGGGCATACCGCAAACATGTGAATATAGGCAGGTCCCTCTATCTCAGTGGCACGTTTCACCTTACGAATCAGGTCTAAAGGATAGCTTGGACAGGCTGTGGCAACGTAGTCTGCCTTGTGAGCCACAGCAATCTCTGCAAGGTTCTTCTTCCAGTAACCCTGCCCAAAACTCACCTTTCCAGCAGGAGTGGTGGTGGTGCTTGCACCCAGGGGAGTTGCCGATGAGCCCTGAACACCGGTGTTCATATAGGCCTCGTTGTCGTAGCAGATGTAGGTGAAATTATGACGGCGAATAAGAGCTCCAGACAACGCTTGAAGTCCGATGTCGGCGGTTCCTCCGTCACCTCCCAAGGCAATCACCTTGATCTTCTTTGAGGGGTCCAACCTTCCCTTTCTCTGCAAGGCCTTAACCGCAGCCTCCACTCCCGAGGCCACAGCGGCAGCGTTCTCAAAGGCCACGTGCAACCAGGGTAGCGCCCATGAGGTGAATGGGTACGGAGACGAGACTATCTCCATACATCCAGTTGCGTTTATCACTATGGTGTCTTTATCAACTGCCTTGAAGATATGGCGCAGCCCCAGAGCAGCTGCACAGCCCTGACACGCTCTGTGTCCTCTGGTGAAGAACTCCTCTTTCTCCACCAAACGGTACGCAAAAACATTCAAGGCGCTCTCTATTGGTCTCTTCACTTCTGCACTCATTCTCTCAACCCCACTATCTTCACAATCTCTGGCTCTTTGCCCGTCTTAAGGAAGTTCTCGCCGATCTCAAACATCTCTATGTAGTTCTCAAGGGAGATATCGCGACCACCCAGGCCAGCCACACACCCCACAACCATGGGACGTTTGGGCTCATGGTAAAGGGCTGAGCGCACCTCAGACAAGACCGGTCCGGCCTGGCCTCCAAATGAGATACACCTGTCTAACACCACAACGCATTTGGCGTTAACCAAGGCATCAATGAGGTCCTGAAATGGGAAGGGTCTCCACAGGCGAAGCTCCACTATTCCCACCTTCTTGCCCTGCTCCCTAAGGGCATCAACGGCAACCTCTGCCGCCTCTGTCACCGAACCCTGAGTGAGAAGAATGATATCGGCATCGTCGCTCTTATAGTGCTCAATAGGATTGTATTTGCGGCCAAAGTTCTCGCCAAACTCTTTGAGAACCTCATCAATCACCTTGCGAGAGTTTCTTATGGCAACGTCCTGCTGCTTTTTGGCCTCTGTGTAAACATCGGGAAGCCCCACGGGACCCAAGGTCATGGGGTTGTCGGTATCCAGCTTGTACTTGTACTCAAATGGAGGAAGATAGCCTTCCAACTCTTCGTCCTCAAACATGTAAAGGGGCTCGATCACGTGGGTAAGAATAAATCCGTCAAAGTTCACCATAACCGGCAGCAGCACATCGGGATGCTCTCCTATCTTGAATGCCATGAGGGTGAGATCGTAGGCCTCCTGCCCGTTGTTGGCAAAGATTGAGATCCATCCTGTATCCCTCTGTCCCATAACATCGCTGTGATCGTTCCAAATGCTTATGGGTCCAGAAAGTGCCCGGTTTGCCAAGGCCATAACCACAGGAGTTCTTAAGCTGGGAGCCAGGTACAGAATCTCGTGCATCAAGGCCAGTCCCTGAGAACTGGTTGAGGTGAACACCCTGGCACCGGCTGCGGCGGCTCCCACACAGGCGCTCATGGCGGTGTGCTCTGATTCAACGGTTATGTATTCTGCATCCAGCTCACCATCGGCCACCAAGGAGGCAAGATGCTCCACAATGTGCGTCTGTGGAGTGATGGGATAGGCAGAAACCACATCAACATTGGCCTGCCTTGCCGCCTCGGCAATGGCTATAGAGACCTCCATTCCTACTCTTTTTGCCATTATTCTTTCACCTCTTCTTCCATTGTTATGCAGGAGGCAGGACACTCAACAGCGCATATTCCACATCCCTTGCAATAGTCGTAGTTGGGATTGAAATAGCCATACTCATCTTTCTCATAGGCGTATTCAGGGCAGAAGATGTAGCAAGTGCCGCACTTTATGCACCTCTTCTTATCCACCACAGGGGCAAGGGTCTTCCAATCCCCTGTCTTGTACTCAACACTGTTGCCTGGCTCTGGAATGATGCAGGCAAAGGTTAGCTCTGTCCATTTAGGCTTAGGATTCATCATTGTGCAACCCTCGCTTCGTCATAGGCCCTCCTAAAGGCCTTTATCTCCTTTTCGGCTATCCTTGCGAATCGCTCGGCGATGAACTTTTCAAGAACCTCAAGCTCCACCAGCTTATCCGCTTTGAGCAGGGTGGCCAGCATAACCACATTGGTTATGGGAACCCCCAGCTCCTCCATGGCGATGTTGGTTGCGTCCACAGCCACAACAGATCCCTTGACGTTCAGCTTCTCTTTCACCTCAGCGGGATCATGTTTGGTGTTTATGGCCAAAATACCGCCTTCCTTCATTCCCTCGGTCACAGGCACCGAACCCAGCAAAGTTGGATCCAGAACCACCACCATGTCAGGATGATACACCCCTGTTCGTGTCTTAATTGGAGTGTCAGATATTCGGGTGAATGCCTGAACCGGGGCTCCTCTTCTCTCGGCGCCAAAGGAGGGAAACGCTTGAGCGTATTTACCCTCTTCAATGGCAGCCAGGGCCAAGAGCTCTGCAGAAGTGACAGCGCCCTGTCCCCCGCGTCCGTGAAACCGCAGTTCTACCAAGAGACCTTTACCTCCTTTTTATATGGATTGCTCCTCTTTTGAACCCTTCCTATTCTCTCTCAATACTCGCCTTTAACCCTTAGCGTCAAGTGCTATGCCTGCTATCCTCTCACTAAAACCTCTAAATTTGAAACATAAAAAGGCTCTTATTAAACCAAGAAAAGGATCCTTAAACAGGAAGTTTCTGCATCACCTCTCTTATCACCTCAAGGGTTCTATCCTGGGCACCTATGTTATCAAACACCGCTTTTCTTCCCCTCTCTCCCATGACCCTGCTTTCCTCTTCGTTCTCAATAAGTCTGCATAGGTGATCTATGGTACTCTCCTTGTTGCTTCCCACCACCATTCCCCCTGCCTCTGTAAGGGTTTGAGAGATCTCTTTGAAGTTGAATACGTGGGAACCCATAACCACAGGAACCCCTACAGCCGCTGGCTCTAAGGGGTTGTGACCACCCTTCTCCACCAACGATCCCCCAACAAAAGCCACGTCTGCCGCTGCATAGGTGCGAGAGAGCTCCCCAAGGGTGTCCAAAAGCAGAACCTTGGCATCATTCAAGGGCTCATTTCTGCTTCTACGCCTGAACTTCACACCTCTCTCCTCCAGCAGCTTAGCCACCTCATCCCAACGCTCTGGATGCCTCGGGGCCATCACCAAGAGGACGTTCTCACAGCGCCCCAGAACCCTTAGAAGAGCCTCTTCTTCCCCTTCATGGGTACTGCCTGCAACGAGCACTCTAACCCCTTCTGGTATCCCCAGCTCCCTTCTCACCTCTGCAGGATCAATCCACCTCAAAGATGCAATAATGGTGTCGTACTTCAGGTTTCCAGTTAAGACCACCTTATTTTCTGGAGCGCCAAGGGCCACCATACGGGCTGCATCTCTACGAGACTGCATACACAAGTAAGAGAATCTACTAAGAAGAGGGGCCATAAAGGCCTTGAAGGTATGATAGTTTTTGAAAGAGGCAGGCGACAGCCTACCATTCACGAGGATCTGAGGCACTTTTCTGATTGATAGCTCTGTGATCAATCCGGGCCACAGTTCGGTCTCTACCAAGAGAAAGAGTCTGGGGTTAACCCTACCCACAACCTTAGAGACCATATGGGGCAGATCAAAGGGGAGGTAGAATATGGCCTCTGCCACATCGCCTAATCTATTTGATGCAGTCTCCTGGCCCGTGGCGGTAACCGTTGAGATATAGAGAGGAATATCAGGCCACTGCCCTTTCACAGCTCTGAGCAACTCGGAGACGGCTATAACCTCCCCCACAGAGACTGCATGGCACCAGATAGGAGGAGATTCTGGCTCTGGGGGAAGGGAGAGGGCCATTCTCTGGTGCAACCCCTTACGGTACTTGGGGGTGGTGGCCAGTTTATAGAGCAGATAAGGAGAGGCTAAGCTCCCCCCTGCCACCCAAAGGCCGGTGTAGGCCGCCTTGAAGAGCTTAGCCGTGGCTCTCCTCACACAGCTCCATTAAGACTCCACCTGTGGACTTGGGGTGTAAAAAGGCAATTCTGGTACCATGGGCCCCTGCCCTTGGCTTTTTGTCAATGAGCTTGAGTCCCTCTGCCTCGGCCCTTTTCAAGGCCTCTTCAATGTTGTCCACCTGAAAGGCTATGTGGTGAATCCCCTCGCCTTTCTTCTCAATGAACTTGGCCACTGGAGAGTCGGGAGAGGTGGGCTCTAAAAGCTCTATGCGGCTCTCCCCAACGGTGAGAAAGACCACCTTCACCTTCTGCTCCTCAACCACCTCTTCTCCCTCAGGTTGAAGCCCCAAGGCCCTGTAGGGAACAATGCCCGACTCTATGCTCTTCACTGCAATGCCTATATGGTTGATCTTTTTAAGCATTTCTCTCCTCCTTTAGACTATCAAGACTCAAAGCCCCGGTTTGCGAGGCTGGTGTTCTGTTGAAGTAACGGTATGCCAAAGCGGTGGCCACTCTTCCACGAGGGGTACGCTTAATAAACCCCTGCTGTAAAAGGTAGGGCTCGCACACATCCTCTAAGGTCTGTTTCTCCTCGCTTATTGAGGCGGCTATGGTGTCTATTCCCACTGGTCCACCTTCAAACTTATCAATGATGGTGAGCATAAACTCCCTGTCTAAGGCATCCAGACCTCCATCATCTATCTCCATCATCTCTAAGGCCCTTTTAGCCACCTCTAAGGTGATCACGTTGTCTGCCCTCGCCTGGGCGTAATCCCGGGCCCGCTTCAACAAGCGGTTCGCCACCCGGGGAGTACCCCTTGAACGACGGGCTATCTCGTAGGCCCCCTCCTCATCTATCTCCACCTTCAGGATCTTAGCAGAACGCACAATGATCCTCTTCAACTCCTCTGGGGTATAAAACTCCAGCCTGAGCAAGACCCCAAAGCGCTCTCTCAAAGGGGCGGTTAGCAACCCCAACCTCGTTGTGGCCCCCACCAAGGTGAAACGGGGAACATTGAGTCTTATGCTTCTCGCTCCAGGCCCCTGGCCCACTATGATGTCTATGGAGAACTCCTCCATGGCAGGATAGAGTATCTCCTCCACCGACGGATTCATACGATGAATCTCATCAATGAAGAGGATGTCTCCCTCCTTCAATCCCGTTAGTATGGCTGCAAGATCCCCTGCCCTCTCAAGAACGGGCCCCGAGGTTATCCTCAAATTGACCCCCATCTCGTGGGCCAGCACCCCTGCCAATGTGGTTTTGCCCAGTCCCGGGGGCCCGTAGAAGAGGCAGTGGTCTATGGGCTCTCCTCTGCTCTTTGCGGCAGAGATGAAGACCCTCATGTTCTCCTTAACCTTCTCCTGGCCTATGTACTCCTCAAGCCGCGAGGGTCTAAGGGAGCCCTCAATAAGGGAGTCCTCTGCTGAGGGACTGCCGCTAACCAGCCTAACCTCACCTTCGCTCATAAACCTATCCTAACACAAGCAAGGCTGCCTTCAACGCCTCTTCTTCCGATAGCTCTCTTCCCATCTCTTTAAGCTTGACCAAGGCCTTTTCAATCTCTCCCTTGCTGTAGCCCAGGCTTGCAAGGGCCGCCACCACCCCCTCAAACTCCTTCTGCACCACCAAAGAGGCCTTTGAGCCATGCTCCCCGGCTTTCTCGGGAAGTTTACCCTTAAGCTCGGTAATCAACCTGGTTGCAGACTTAGCCCCTACCCCGGGAATAGACTGCAGGCGTTTTGCATCTCCTTCTCTAACCGCCTCCCATAGATCCCCTATGGATAGATGCGAGATCACCGCCAGAGCGGCCTTTGAGCCCATACGGGGTATAGAGGTGAGCTGCAGAAATATGTCTCTCTCTTCCTTTGTGGAGAAGCCAAATAGCCTAACAGACTGCTGCCCAATCTGAAGCACTGTCAAGAGCTGGCACTCTTCTCCCTCTTTTGGAACACGGTAGAGGGTTGATAGAGGGGTGGTGAGCTTAAACCCTATCCCCCCTGCATCCAACGCAACCCAGTCTTCCCCTTTCTCTAAAACCCTTCCTCTAAGGCTGTGAAGCATCTCTCATGGCCTTTCTCATCCCCTCTCTCTGGTTGTGACAAAGGGCCACAGCCAGGGCATCAGCCTCGTCGCTTGAAAGCTCCCCTTCAATCTTCAATAGCTGCTTAATCACCAGCTTCACCTGCTCCTTCTCTGCCCTTCCGTAACCAACCACAGCCTGCTTCACCTCTGCTGGGGTGTATTCGTAAACCGGTATGTTGTGCAGCGCAAAAGAGGCCATAACCGCACCTCTGCAATGGGCCAGCTTCAACAGAGCCCTCACGTCTTTGCCGTAAAAGACCTCTTCAATGGCAACAGCCTCTACTCTCACTCTCTCAATCAACTCCGTGGTTGCAGAGAAGAACCTTCCTGCCCTCTCTGCTAAAGATAGTCTGCTGGACACCTTTATACTTCCCCAACCCAGAGGATGTTCTTTATCGTCTATTATGCCGTATCCCATGCAGAGGGAGCCTGGGTCTATTCCCATTATCCTCATGCAATCTGCCCTAAACGCTCCATTTCGCTATCGGGAATGTCAAAGTTAGAGTAGGTGTTCTGCACCTCATCCAGAGCCTCTAAGGCGTTAAGCATCTTCAGCAGGCTCTCTGCCTTGCTACCTGTAACCTCCACCTGATTTGAAGGGATCCTGGTTATCTCGGCTCTGTTGACCTTAACCCCCTGCTCCTCAAGATACTCCTTAACTGCCTCAACCTCAGAGGGCTCGGTGTAGAAGATGACCATCCCCTGGTCTATCTCCATGTCCTCTGCCCCGCTCTCAAGGGCAAGCTGCATCAAGGCGTCTTCATCTCTCTCCTCTGCCTCAATCTCAATAAGGCCCCTTTGCTGAAAGACCCACGATACACAGCCCGTCTCCCCCAGGTTACCCCCGTACTTTGAGAAGATGTGTCTCACCTCAGATACCGTACGATTACGATTGTCAGTTATCACCTCAACCATAACCGCAGCCCCTCCAGGACCGTACCCTTCATAAGTGATCTCCTCGTAAGTGACCCCGGGCAGTTCTCCGGTTCCTCTCTTTATTGCCCTTTCTATGTTCTCTTTGGGCATATTGGCGGCCTTTGCTGCCGCTATGGCAGAGCGCAGCCTGGGATTGGCGTCAGGATCCCCTCCCCCTTCCCTTGCTGCAACAATGATCTCCCTCGCCAGCTTGGTGAAAAGCTTGCCCCTCTTTGCATCCTCTTTTGACTTCTTGAACCTGATATTGGCCCACTTGGAGTGCCCAGCCATGGTGTAACCTCCTAAGATTGCTATTTAAGGTCTTCGGATAACCCTTTTATTTAACAGGAATCTCCATTTTGGCAAGTGCAGCGCTACCCACTTGACCTGCAGCGGAGGGGAATTAGCTTTAAGAGCGAAAAACTTTGCAGGAGGTGCCTATGCACTATTCACCCAGTTTCTTTGACTTCTTCTGGATGCTTTTGATCCTCTTCTCCTTCACCCCATGGATGAAGCAGAGAATGCTTGAGGCTGCCAGACTGAAGGTGATGAGGAAGATAGAGAAGGCAAGGGGATCAAGACTGATCAGCATCATCCATAGGCAGGAGGGATTCTCGTTTTTGGGGATACCCTTCATGAAGTACATAAACATAGAGGACTCAGAAAGGGTGCTCAGAGCCATAAGGCTAACCCCTGACGAGATGCCCATTGACATTGTGATGCACACGCCGGGGGGACTGGTTCTGGCCGCTGAGCAGATCGCCACTGCTCTATGTCGCCATAAGGGAAAGGTGACGGTGATGGTTCCTCACTTTGCCATGTCAGGAGGCACATTCATCGCCCTTGCTGCCGATGAGATCATCATGGATCCAAACGCGGTCCTTGGGCCGGTAGATCCCCAACTGGGAGGCTTCCCTGCCGCATCCATTGTTAAGGTGGCAAAGGAGAAATCAAAGGACGAGCTCGAGGATAAGACCCTGATCATGGCTGACGTCTCTGAAAAGGCCCTGCAGCAGGTGAAGAAGAAGGTGTTCCAGATTCTTCAGGAGAAGGGTATGGAGAAAGAGAAGGCGGAGAGGATCGCAGAGGAGCTCTCACAAGGACGCTGGACCCATGATTATCCCCTGTTCAAAGAGGATCTGGAGGAACTGGGACTGAAGGTGAGCAACGAGGTTCCCCCAGAGATCTACGACCTTATGGATCTCTACGAGCAGCCAGTTCAAGCGAGGCCATCGGTTCAGTACATACCTGTACCCTATAAAGAAGAGGCTCCCAGAAAAGGCAAAGCAGAGAATTAGGCAAAAAGGGGCCGCCAAGGCGGCCCCTTCTGATAACCATCACTTGGAAGAGCTCTTTGTCTTGGAATGCGGTTTCTCCTCCTTTTTTGGATAAACCGCCTTAACCTCACCAGAAACGGTGTCTATAACAACCTGCCAAAGGGGATTCTTCTTTTTGGAGTCCCAGCAGAGTATTAAAGCTTCGGGATCGTCCCAGTCCATCTTGTATATGATTCTCTTAGAGCAGCTCTTACCCGTAGCCTTTTTCACCTTCTCAAGCACCTGGGGAGAGTCCATCATCCTGTTGTAAGGCAGGGTGGGTTTACAGGCCTTGGTCTCAAGAGAGCGGGGTGGATTCAACTTGCTGCCATTAGAAAGCATGTAGTAAGTCCTGTTTTGAGATGGGGAACAGCCTGTTATGAGAAACCTTTTGGTGGTTCCATTGGCCTTCATGTCCTGAGAATCAAAAGACATGTAAACAAGATCAGGTATCTTCACCCGCTCCTTCAGAAGATTATAGGTGCCTTTAAGGGTCAAAGAAGGTGCGGGCTTCTGGGCCATCCTGTTAACCACCACCAGATAGAGAAAGAAAAGAGCCAACATCACAAAGGACGAAGTGAGAATCCTATGCTTCAAGTTCATACTCGAGTCTCCTTTTCCGATTTTATGGAAGCGCTTTTACGAGGCTTCTGTCTTCGTGTCCAGCATCAAATAGCGGCCTAAAAAATGGGGGGCTTTAAGAGCCCCCCATCAAGGTCTTTCCCTTTTACCTTACTCTGGCTCGTGAAGCTCCACGCAGTACTTCTGAACGGTCTCTTCAGCAGGTGGTTTGGTCATGAGAGAGATGATGATGAAGAGAATGAATCCCACGAATATCCAGTAGAACTGGTGAGGGGTGATGATCTTCTTGTTGAGGAAGAAGAAGTGAGGCTTACCAAAGTGCATCTTGGCATACAACCAAGTGAAGAAGGTAGCAGGAGCCATCAACACCGCTGTCCAGACAGCCGCTGCCTTGGTGGCCCGCTTCCACCATATACCGAGAACCAAAGAGGGTCCTATTGAAGCCAGAATAACCACAAAGGCCCATCCCGACAGGTCAATAATGAGAGCAGGAGGATTGAGGGCAATGAAGGAACATACCGCCAAAATTATGACTGTCCAGATCCTGGCTGAGAGAACAGGTTTTTCCTCGGCGAATTTAGACTTGAACACCTTGCCCATCCAGTCACGGGATAATAAGGAGTTCAACACCATGATCCAGCCAGCCACTGTGGACATGGCGATGGAGAGACCACCAGCCACTATGATGGCCATAAGAGGCGATGAGCCAATGGACTCCATAGCGGCAATGGTAGCGTAGTCTGTCACCTTTCCTATACCGAAGGTCTTCTTGATGAGCACAAGGATTATTATGGCAATGGGTTTATGCTTGGCTGCAGCGATAGGAGCTGCCTTGGCTGCCAAGGGGTGGAAGGATTCCATGATCACCCTGGCACCGGAACCGATGATGGTAAGGGCCAAGTAGAGGGTTGCTCCCATGAAAGTGGCCCATATAATGGACTTCTTTGCAGTCTTCACGTCCATGGCGGTGAAGAACCTCACCACCGTATATGGCATGGCCGAGAATCCATAGTGCCATGTGAAGTAGAAACCGATCACTCCTAACCACATAGCCATGAAGGGATGCTGCACTCCAGCGGGGGCAGAGGGCATGTTGAAGAACTTGGGGCTGGTGGTGATCACAGACTGCCAGAAGTGTCCCCATCCTCCCAGCTTAACAATCATGGCAATGGCACCGATACCAGCAGCCAGCACCATGACAACACACTGGAAGGCAGCGTTCCAGGTGGTGGCGTACATACCACCCAACACCGTGTATAGAAGCACGATGAATGCAGCAATAAGGATACTCAGCTTGTAGGGCAGGTGAAGCAGTGGCACCATGAAGAGGGCCGTACCCACCAAAGAGAGAACAACATAAAGGATTCCCGCTACAAAGGTGGGAACACCAGCAACAAAGCGCCCTGCAACTGGCATCTCGTACCTGTAACAATAGTAGTAAGTAAAAGATACCGGAGCATATTTACGAAGAGGACCTGCCGTCATAAGGGCTGCAATTGGAAAACCTGCAATGATTCCAACCAAAGCCCACCAGAAGGGATACCCGAGCACAAAGATAAAACAGGGCAATCCCAAGAAACTGGCAGGAGAAAGGAAGGTGGATGTAAGGGCGGCACCATTGGCAAACGCTCCCACCGACCTACCAGCCACATAGTAATCATCAGCCCCAGAAGCTAACTTCCTTGAATAAACACCAACACCAATAATGATGAGGAAGTATAAAACAGCTCCCGCGGCAACTATTGGATCAACGCCTACACCGTACTGATGCATACTCCATCCCTCCTTTATTAATCAGAGGCCACCATGAAGGCCACACCAAGGTTTACGATGTAGAGCGCCCCTATCCAGCAATACCAAGTAGGTGCAGGAGCTCCGGCTATGAAGGTCTTGGAGAGATTGGGATTAAGGGCCTCCATAAACCACCAGAAAAACGCATAACCATAAAGGATCACAAAAGCCAATATCAACTTCTTGGGAACCTTTACCATCTTAATCTTACCTCCTTTTCAGAATTGCTAACCATCTGTACTCAACCCATAAACTCCCCCCTTCTTCAATCGCTTTACTAATCAACATCTTTCTACTCTATCACCTCCCTTCTTCAAGCTTCTCCTGTCCACAAGATATGAGCCCCCTCCTATCACCTCCCTTCGCTGTAGTCTCAATAACAAAACTGCTTTTGGTGTTCTTTATTGTAGAAGTTTAGTTTTGTCAATAGATTTTTTTGTGACTAAAATTTTGGGTGTGGAACGAAGAGAATCTTTAGGATATTAACCCCCTATGGTTGAGATAAAGGTGCTCCTGTCAACAGGTTCTCTCTACACTCATCCCCTGGAGAAAAGCTTCCATCTTGCCGCCAGAGCAGGCTTTGACGGTGTAGAGCTTGTGGCCAACGAGGTGTACCGCAAGCCTGGGGCAGAAAACTATTTGGAAGGGTTAGCCCTGGTCTCACCCATAAAAGCCATACATGCCCCTTTCCTTGTAGAGGGAGATAGCAGCGAAAAAACAGAATCTCTTTTGAGATCACTTGAGTTGGCAACGGCTCTTAAGGTTCCAAAGGTGATTTTCCATCCACCAATAGTCTTCCCCCCCGAAATGAAGTATCTCTGGTGGTTCAAGAGAACCAAAGACTTCTCCACCTTAAGCAAAGAGGTCTCATTATCCTTAGAGATCATGCCGGCTTTCCCTTTGGGGAGGTTCAGAATGAACCTTTTCTCAGTAAACACACGGGAAAAGTTGTCTAAATTCGCTGCAGAACGAGGACTCAACATAACCATGGACACCACCCATACGGGAACCTGGGGCTGGGATCTGGTAGAAACCTTCTCCATTCTCAATGCCCAAGGCCTGGTGAACCATATCCACCTCAGCGACTTCTATTGGTGGAAAGAGCACGTTTGGCCAGGAAAAGGTTGCTTAGAGC
>JALWSI010000108.1 GCA_027080315.1 bacterium
TATCTGTCTCTTTACTTGGTGGAATTGTGGGTCTGGTCTTGGGAATAGCCCTGGCAAAGGTGGTGGCTCAGGTCTCCCCCATCCCTGCAAGGGCCCCTTGGTACATCTTTGTGGCAGCTCCTCTGTTCTCACTTCTAACAGGGGGCCTCTTTGGGCTTCATCCTGCCCGCAAAGCGGCACAGCTAAGCCCCGTGGAGAGCCTGAGATGAGAAAAGGCTACCTTAAAGGGGCCTACCAGGCCCTGATGTCCCAGAGGAAGAGGGCCCTACTTGCCACTCTGGGCGTGGTGGTGGGGGTGGCATCTCTGGTGCTCATGATTGCAGTGGGGGAAGGGGCCAAAAGAAAGGTGTTGAAAGAGTTTGAGAGCATGGGGCGAAACCTTATCCTCATATCTGCAGGAAAGGTCTCAATACGGGGCGGGCGCATGATTCAACACGAGTTCGCCACCACCCTCAAGATGAGGGACTCCAAGGCCATAGGCGAAAGGATCCCAGGGGTGGTTAGGGTGGCTCCCATCTACGACCGGTCAGAGATAGTGAAGGCACCCAAGGCAACCACACGAACAAAGATAGTTGGCACCACCCCAGACTACACCTTCATAAAGAACTTCTATCCAACAGAGGGACGCTTTTTTCGCAACGAGGAGGTGACTGGCAGGCTAAGGGTGGCTGTTCTTGGCTGGAAGGTAGCCCAGAACCTTTTTGGAAACAGAAATCCGGTAGGCGAAGAGATCAGGATACGAAGGGTGCCCTTCAAGGTGATAGGTGTGATGGAGTCTAAGGGGGTGGACGCAAGTGGAGAGGATCAGGACAACCAGATCCTCATACCCATAACCACCGCCACCTCAAGGCTTTTCCACGTAACCTACATAAACTCTATGGTGTTAGAGGCCGAATCGGAGGAAGCCATTCCACAGGTGATTGCTCGCTGCAAGCACCTGTTACACGACCTCCACTCTCTGGGAAAAAGAAGCGACGACTTCACGGTGACCAGCATGGAAGAGATCATGAAGGAGAAAGAGAAGACCGCCAGGATATTCGCCATCTTGGTGGCTGCTGTTGCCTCGGTCTCTCTTCTGGTGGGAATCATAGGGGTGCTGGCTGTTATGCTATTGTCGGTGGGAGAACGCACCAAAGAGATAGGGATCCGCCGCGCCGTAGGGGCGAGAAGAATAGACATAACCCTGCAGTTTCTAACAGAGACCGTGGTGCTCTCCTTTATAGGAGGTGCAATGGGCGTGGCCATAGGCATAATCCTGAGCTTAGCCGCCACCCTCTTGGGAAGATGGGAGCTTGTGATCTCGTTAAGGGCCACCTTTGTGGGCATTGCAGCCTCTGTTGCCGCGGGTATGGCCGCAGGCATCTACCCGGCCTACAGGGCATCAAAGGTGAATCCCATAGAGGCCCTGCGGATATAACCTTGATTAAAGACAGAACAGATGGTAGGTTTAGAATTTAACGGATATTCAGGCAATTAGGGCCAAGGAGAGGGGGTGATGTGAGGGTTTCAGTCCAGTGAGAGAGCCTTACGATTAAAACAAATCAAAACCAAAAGTTGAAAGGAGAGATGCGA
>JALWSI010000109.1 GCA_027080315.1 bacterium
CTCTTTCTTCTCTAAAATGGACTTTAGCTCTTCAACCTCTGCGATTAGCTCAGACGGGTCCTCTTCTTCCTCTTCCAGAAGCTCAACCCAGGCCTCAACGTCGTTTAATCCGCGCTCTATCTCCTCAAACCCTTTTATCTCGTCTTCAATCTGGCTCTTGCGCTTCAGAATCTTCTGGGCCTCTTCCCTGTTATCCCAGAAATCTGGTTTGGCACAGGTTTCTTCCAGTTCTTTTGCCTTGAGCTTAAGGCCGGGTATGTCAAAGAAACCTCCTTAGCTCTTCGGTTCTTTCTCTTAGGTCTTCTACTTCGCTCTTCAGCTCTTCAATGCCCATGGTTCCCATAGGTGTCTCTCCTGTGAATCGGTATCTCTGTGGACTCTTACCACACAGCCAGGCAAGGCTTAGCCAAAGCCTCACAAGTAGTCAAGAGAGACGGTTAATGGACCTTGAAACACTTTCTCCTTTCTGGTAAAAAGAAACACTTTTAAAAATTTAAACTTCAGGAGGTGCTGTGATGAGAAGGGTTGTTGTTGTGGTTTGGGTGCTGGTGGGGTTGCTGTGGTGGCTTCCTTCTTTTGGGGCGGGAGGGAGCGAGAGGTGGAGTTACCCCTTCACCACCTTGGCGGTGAGCGAAACTTTGGGGGACTTCACTGCTGTTGATCATCACGGAAACTGGATCTGGGGGAATATTGCTGTGGTTTCAACAGGAATAAACGCCTCGGTGATGAAGGCCAATTCCCAGGGAAAGCTTTTGTGGAACGAGAAGTTTGGAGATGATTACGCCTATGCCATGGTTTCAAGGGTGACCGTTGATAGCCACGATAATATCATCGTGGCGGGGGTGGTTTCTGATGGGAGCCTCTTTCTCGGGAGGGTGGCTGCCTACTCTCCTGATGGAGCCCTCATGTGGAAAACCGACTTTAGTGTAGGCTCTTTAACAGGCATTTCATATCTCAGTTATGTCTTCTCTGCTATTCATACGGACTCTTTGGACAACATCTATGTGGCAGGACACTATTTCTCATCTTCTTCCACATCGTTCCTTGGGGGTAGGTTGATAGCCCTTTCTCCTGACGGGAAGATAAAATGGGACAATAAATTGAAGATGTATCTGTTAGCAGACCTTGCCGTGGATAACAAGGGGAATCCTGTTGTGGTGGGAATAGTTAAAGGGTCTTCTGGTAGTAAGGACTGGTATGTTGCATCCTTCTCTCCTGAGGGTGTTAAGCGATGGGAGGTCACCCACGACGGTGGAGGGAATGATGTTGCATACAGTGTTGAGGTGGATGGTAGCAACAACGTTGTTGTGGCTGGAGGGATTGAAGATAAGAGTGGAGACGAAGACTGGTATGTGGTCTCTTACTCTCCCAGCGGAGGTGAGAATTGGCATGCCTCTTACGACAGCGGAAAAGGCGATGAGGTAGCTATTGGTTTGGCAATAGACAGCAGGGACGATGTGGTGGTTGCAGGAAAGAGAGCTGTTAGCAGTACCTCTGAGGAGTGGTACGTGATCTCATACTCATCATCGGGCAAAGAGAGATGGAGTGCCTCTGCTGGGTCTGGAGCCGTAGGTTCCTTGGCACTCTCTATTGCCATTGACGGTGAAGATAATGCCATAGTGGGAGGGGGCATTGAGGTTTCAAAAGGAACAGACAATTCCTACCTGGTATCTTATGCCTCTGATGGAACAGAGAACTGGCATGTTCAATCCTCTTCTACAGAAGGAATTGCAGATGTTACCGTTGATGTGAACAGTGGGTATATCTTGGCCTTCTGTGTGACTTCCTCTGCTGCTTCTGCTGTTTCAGGTGATATGGTGAACTACGAGGGCACGGGCTCCATTAGCAGGGTGTTGGGCATAAGCGACGTGAGGGTTATTGATCCTGCCCCTGAGAATCCAATAGGGGAAGAGGGGGCCTACCTTGGGTTCGGTACAGTGGTTAATGGGGGAGATATCTTCAAGGTGAAGACAACCTTCCCTAAGTACGTGGCTCAGAGCTCCAACTCTGTTCACAACGTGCCCGTAAAGATTTTTATAGCCGCCCAGTGGCCTGACAACTACTCGGTGCTTAAGGTGTTCACTGAGGCGGGAGATCTTGTGGAGGTGCCCCCTGCTTCTCTATCCCCATGGAAGAGGAATCTCACCACTCCCGTGGAGGAGGTTATCTATCCAGAGGTGGACATTACGGCTCCTGGGAACGAGTTGCCAGTGGGCACCTATTACTGGTACACCCTTGTTGTGCCTGACTATGTTCCCGACGATCTCTCTGGGGTTGATTGGATGAACACGCCCTGGGAGCTGACGCTGAGCGTATTTGAGGTTAAGTAGCTTTTGATATTCAGACTGTTATGAGGGGCCGTAAAGGCCCCTTTTCGCTTTTGAGCTTGCCTTTTGGGTTCTCTTTGACAATGCCATAGGCGAGTTATAGTTTCGCAGAAGAAGTTAAAGTTTGATCAAACCTTAGGAGGATAGAGATGATCATTGATACACATTCCCAGTTGTGGACCCAGGAGGCACTGGCCACTTTCCCAGACTTTATGCTTGAGAGCTACCAGAAGATGTTCGGCGAGCATCTCACCCCCACCATTGAGGACACCATAGCTGACATGGACGAGGCAGGGGTGGACAAGGCTGTGGTTGTGGCCGTTGATGCTGAAACCACCTTTGGCTTCAAGACCCCCAACGAGCTTGTAGCCCAAGCAGTAGAGAGGTACCCCGACAGGCTTATTGGTTTTGCGGGGGTGGATCCCCGCAAAGGGACCATGGCGTTGAAAGAGCTGGAGTATGCTGTAAACGAGCTGGGATTCAGAGGGCTAAAGTTCATCCCTCACCTAAACAAGCTGAGAACCAACGATCCCCTCTTCTATCCCATCTATGAAATGGCTCAGGACCTTGGAATTCCCGTTCTCTTCCACACGGGAACCCAGTACCACGCCAGAACCCGTTTGAGATACTGCCACCCTTTGGACCTTGATGATGTGGCTGTTGATTTTCCTGATCTTAAGATAGTTGCTGCTCACTTTGGATGGCCCTGGGTTGGTGATGCCATTGCCTTGGCCATGAGGCACGAGAACCTGTACCTCAACATAGCCGGTTGGGCTCCCAAGCACTATCCCCAAGAGCTCATCACATACATGAACGGTCCATTGAAGAATAAGGTGCTCTTTGGGTCGGACTACCCCTTGGTGACCAGAAAACGCATAGTGTCTGAGCTAAGGTCTCACAAGGGGATCAAACCCGAGGTTGTTGATAATATTCTCTCTCGCAATCCTGAAAGGTTTTTAGGACTGGCTTGATTCATTCAAGGGCCGCTCATAGGCGGCCCTTTGGTTAAAAGCTTTTGGCAGCGTACCTGCCAAGCACTATCTTTGCCACCTGTGCCGTTCCCGAAGAGGGTACGGTAACCCATGCGTCTCTTAGAAGCCTCTCTATGGCGTACTCCTTTATGCAGCTGTAGCCACCGTGCACATCGGCGGACCACCTTGCGCATTTAAAGGCCGCCTCGCAGGCCACATACTTGGCCATGGTGGCCTCAATGTCCGCTGGCTTGCCCTGGTCCAGCAGGCTGGCGGCCCGATAGGTGAGAAGACGGGCCGCCTCGGCCTGGGCATAGATCTCTGCTAAGAGAAACTGGATGGCTTGAAGGTTGGCTATGGGTTTTCCGTAAAGCACCCTCTCTCTTGAGAACTTCGCGGCTTCTGCCAGAGCGGCATAGCATATCCCCACAGCCACCGCGGCCATTGTGGGCCGGGCCGCCTGATTGATGGTGGCCAGCACCTGCTTCACCCCGTCTCCCACCTTGCCCACGAGGTTCTCTGCAGGCACACGGCAGTTGTCTAGCACTATCTCTCCCGTTGTGGCGCTTCGCAGCCCCATCTTGTTCTCTTTGCTCCCGAGGGAGAAGCCCTCAAAAGAGTTCTCTACAATGAACACCGCAAAGTCTTTGGGCCCTTCCCCTGTGCGGGCCAGGGTGGCGTGGATTGTGGCCACGTGGGAGTTGGAAATAAAGCACTTTCTACCGTCAAGTAGGTAGTGATCTCCTTCCAGCTTTGCAAAGGTTTGGATTCCAGCCACGTCTGAGCCCCCGCTGGGCTCGGTTACCGCCAAAGAGCCAAGGGTCTCTCCTGAGGTGAGCCGTGGTAGGTATCTCTCTTTCTGCTCTTTTGAGCCGAAGGTCTGGATGAGATAGGTGCATACATAGTGTCCCTCCAAGGTTAGCCCCACCCCCGGAGACACCTTTGAGATCTCCTCCACGGCTATGGTCTTGGCCACGTGGCCCATCCCGTTACCCCCGTACTGGGCAGGGGTTATGATTCCCAGAACCCCTATCTCTCCCAGCTTGGGGACAAGCTGATGATCAAAGCCTCCTTGGGACTCCATCTGCTCTACAAGGGGGGCAACCTCTTTCTGGGCAAACTCGGCTATGGATCTGCGCAAAAGCTCTTCACTCTCGTTGAAACAAAAGTCCACCTTCTACCTCCTGCCTTTGGTCTGGTTAAAATCGGTTTGGTGCAACTGTATTGGCAAAGATAGAGATAAGTCAACTTCTTGCCAGTCTCCCTCTTTGCCTGTGCCGGGGTGCATGGCTATGGGGCCATCTCCCTCTCTGTGAATCTGAACACCAGATCCCTCAAAACCTCGTTTGCTCCCTCTCCAATCTGGAATAGCTTGGCGTCGCGGTATAGTCTGTCGGGAAGTGAGTGGGCCAGGTAGCCGTGTCCTCCGTAAAGCTGCAGCAGGGCAGAGGCTGCCTCTGTGGCAAGATCGCTGCAAAACACCTTGGCCATTGCCGCCTCTTTGGCAAAGGGTTGTTTCTGGTCTTTCAGCCACGCTGCATTCAGCATAAGCCACCTGCCTGCCCGCCATCGTATCTCAAGCTCGGCTATGGTCCATCGTGTTCCTTGGTTATTGCTTAAAGGAGCCGAAAAGACCTTTCTGCTCTGGCTTCTTCTTATCATGGCGTCTATGGCCTCTCTGGCAATTCCCAAACAGAGGGCGGCTATGCCTATGCGTCCGGAGTTTAAGGCCTCCATGGCCATCTTGAACCCTTTGCCCTCTTCGCCAATAAGGTTCTCTTTTGGCACCACCACCTCGTTGAATCGGATAAAAGCGGTGTCAGAGCCGTGGTTGCCTGTCTTGTTGATGAGCTTCCATGAGATTCCCGGTCGGTCCGACTCAACGATGAGAGCAGAGATGGAGTCCTTGGAGATGTGAGGGGTCTTTGCAAATACCACGTAGGTGGCAGCCCTGTTTCCGCTGGTGATGAACATCTTTGTGCCTGTTATCTTGTACCCTTCTCCAGAGGGTTCTGCCACTGTCTTCATTGAGGCAACATCGGTGCCGCAACAGGGCTCTGTTAGGCAGAAGGAACCAAGGGCCTCTCCTGAAGCCAAGGGTGTCAGGTATCTTTTCTTCTGTTCATGAGATGCGTGCAGATTAAGCACTCCAAGGGGCAGAGAGGTGTGAACCGCCCAGATGGTGGCGTGAGAGGAGCAGGCCCGGGCCACCTCCAGAAGGGACAGGGTGTAGGCCACTGTGCTAAGCCCCATGCCCCCGTACTCTTTTGGGTACGGCATTCCAAACCACCCTTTCTTCTGCATGGCCGATATGTTCTCTTCTGGAAAGAGTTTTTCCCTGTCCACCCGGGGCGCTAAGGGCCTTATGTGGGAAGAGGCAAAATCTCTAACCTCGGCGACAATGGCTTCTTCCTCTGGGGTTAAATTAAAATTCATAAAGGGGGTCTCCTCTCTCTTTCTTTTCTTTTTCGGTAAGACTGGCTTTATTCTTCATCACACTTGAGCCCTGTAGATGGCTTCTTCTCCTTTAAGCACCCTCACCAGATCGCTTGCCGCTGCCCGGGCCATGCGCCGCCTTGTGTCTCCGCTGGCGCTGCCTATGTGGGGCAAAAGCACCACCCGCTGGGTGTTTAGCAAAAGCTCGTCTATCTCGGGCTCTCTCTCGTAAACATCAAGACCTGCCCCCCATATTTCTCCTGAGTTAATAGCCTCTGCAAGCTCTCTCTCTTTAACTATTGGGCCTCGGCCTATGTTTATGAGAGTGGCCGTTGGTTTCATGGCCTTGAACTCCTCTTTGCCAAACCTGCCCTCTGTCTCAGGGGTGAGGGGTGCAGAGATGATGAGGTGGTCGCTCTCTTTTAGCAGCTCCTCAAAGCTCACCCGGGTTGCCCCTACCTCTTCCTCGTAGGGGCTCTTGCCCCTGTTGTGGTAGATCACCCTCATGTTGAACCCCTTTGCCCTGCGGGCAATGGCTGCTCCTATGCGCCCCATGCCGAAGATTCCCAGGGTTGAGTTGTAGATGTCCTGGCCAATGAGAAGGTGGTGCCTCCAGCCCTTGAACCTGCCCTCACGGCAGAAGCGATCCCCCTCCACTATGCGCCGGCCCGTTGCCATTAGCAGCGCCCAGCCAAGGTCTGCTGTGGCCTCGGTGAGAATGCCCGGGGTGTGGGTGACAACAATACCCCTCTCTTTCACCTTCTCAAGATCAATGTGGTT
>JALWSI010000110.1 GCA_027080315.1 bacterium
ACATATGGCCCACGCACTCGTCCATCATGAAGAATACGGGAACCCTGTAGATCTCTGCCAGGTTAAATGCGTCAATGATGAAGTCAAAGCACTCCTGCACCGTGCTGGGAGCAAGGGCGATGATCTCGTAGTCTCCGTGGGCTCCCCAGCGCACCTGCTGCATATCCGCCTGGCCAGGCAGGGTGGGAAGACCGGTAGATGGGCCACCACGCTGCACATCAACAAAGACACAAGGGGTCTCAAGACAAGCCGCCAGGCTGATGTGCTCCATCATCAAAGAGAGACCGGGACCAGAGGTGACGGTCATGGCCTTCAATCCTCCCCAGGCCCCTCCCTGAAGGCAGATGGAGGAGGCTATCTCGTCTTCCATCTGGATGAAGACTCCACCCACTGTGGGGATCCTTGCAGCAAAACGCTCAACCACCTCGGTGGAAGGGGTGATGGGATAACCCGCTGCAAAGCGGCATCCTGCAGCCAAGGCCCCCTCGCAAGCGGCGTGGTTGCCGTCCATGTAGTGAACCCCAGTGAGAACCCCCTTGGGATCAGCGGTTGTGTATCTTATCTCTGCCATTATTATCCCTCCTCAATAGCTTCGCGCATTCCATAGATGGCGAAGTCGGGGCAGTACATTCCGCACAGTCCACAGCCCGTGCACTTGTCGGGAGCGGTGAACTCGGGATAGTGGTAGCCCTTAGAGTTGAACTTGTGGGACATGGTGATTGCACCTGTGGGACAGAACTCCACACAGTACTCGCACCCTTTGCAGCGCTCAGGCTTGATGAACACCAAACCTCTAAACTTTTTCTTAGCCATTTGGGGCCTCCTGATCTATTTGCCAAGAACCTTGGCCATGGTGGCGCCTATCTCTGCAGGGCTATCCACAACATGCACCCCGGCGGCTTTCAGGGCAGCCACCTTCTCTGCTGCTGTTCCCTTACCACCGGCAATGATGGCGCCTGCGTGACCCATTCTACGTCCCGGGGGTGCTGTGCGTCCTGCAATAAAGGCAACCACGGGGGTATCGGGCATGTTCTCTTTGATGTAGGCAGCAGCCTCCTCTTCGGCAGAACCACCGATCTCTCCAATCAACACAATGGCCTCGGTCTCAGGGTCGTCCTTGAAGAGGGCCAAGAGGTCAACAAAGGTTGAACCGATGATGGGATCGCCTCCGATGCCGAAGCAGGTGCTCTGGCCAATGCCCCTCTCTGTGAGCTGCCACACGGCCTCGTAGGTGAGGGTTCCAGAGCGGGAGAGCAACCCCACAGGCCCCTTGCTGAAGATGTAACCGGGCATGATTCCCATCTTGCACTCGCCAGGGGTGATGGCACCGGGGCAGTTGGGACCAATCATGCGCACATTCTTACCCTCCATGTAGCGCTTGGCCTTGAGCATATCCAAGGTGGGAATGCCCTCGGTAATGGTCACAATAACCTCTACCCCTGCGTCAGTGGCCTCCATAATGGCATCTGCACAAAATGGAGGGGGCACGAAGATAAGAGCAGCATTGGCGCCCTCTTTCTCAACGGCCTCGGCAACTGTGTTGTAAACGGGAACCTTACCCTCCCATTTCTGGCCGCCTTTACCCGGGGTGACACCGGCAACGATGTTGGTACCGTACTCTAAACACTGCTGGGTGTGAAAGGTACCCTCTTTCCCGGTGATTCCCTGAACCACCACTCTGGTGTCTTTGTTAATCAGAATGCTCATCCTTCTTCCTCCGTCTCACTACTTACGCAACGCCTGCGGCCTTGGCCACCTTCTCAGCAGCATCGGCCATTCCAACGGCGGTGATGAAGGAGAGACCAGAGTTGTTGAGAATCTCCATTCCCTCCTTGCTGTTGGTTCCCTCAAGACGCACCACAATGGGAACCTTCACATCCAAGTTCTTTGCAGCCTGGGCAATACCATTGGCCACCCTGTCACACCTGACGATACCGCCAAAGATGTTCACCAGCACCGCCTTCACGTTGGGATCGCTGAGCAGGATGCGGAAGGCGTTCTCAACACGCTCTGCACTTGCAGCGCCACCAACGTCTAAGAAGTTTGCAGGCTCTCCACCGTAGAGTTTGATGATGTCCATGGTGGCCATGGCCAAACCTGCGCCGTTCACCATGCAGCCTATGTTGCCGTCAAGTTTGATGTAGTTGAGATCGTATTTGGACGCCTCTACCTCAAGGGGCTCCTCTTCGTGGAGATCCCTCATCTCAACGATGTCGTTGTGCCGGTAGAGGGCGTTATCATCAAAGTTCATCTTGGCGTCAAGGGCGATAAGATCACCCTCTTTGGTTATGACCAAGGGGTTGATCTCTGCCAGAGAGGCGTCTTTGCCGATAAAGGCATTGTAGAGGCCCAGCATGAAACGCCCCGCCTTCTTCACCAGATCTCCGGTGAGGCCCAGCCCGTAGGCAAGCTGCCTGGTCTGGTAGGGCATCATCCCAACCAAGGGATCAATGTAGGCCTTCAGAATCTTCTCTGGGGTCTCAGCCGCCACCTTCTCTATTTCAACACCGCCCTCGGTGCTAACCATCATCACTATGCGCTCGCTGGCACGGTCAATAACCATGCCCATGTAGAGCTCTTTCTCAATGTTCAGGCCCTGCTCAACCAGAACCTTGCGCACCAGCTTACCCTGGGGACCGGTCTGGTGGGTGACCAGAGTCATACCCAGAATCTTACCTGCCAGCTCCTCAACCTCGTCCAAAGACTTGGCGAGCTTAACACCTCCGCCCTTGCCTCGGCCGCCGGCGTGGATCTGGGCCTTCACCACCCACAGGTTTCCGCCAATCTCCTCGGCAACCTTCCTGGCCTCCTGGGGAGTCTCAGCCACTCCGCCTTTGGGAACAGGAATGCCGTACTCGCGAAAAACCTCCTTCGCCTGATACTCATGGACCTTCATCTAACACTCTCCTCCTCGTAGGGCCTTAAAGCCCCAACACTAATTTGGAATTGGTCTCGCTTTTAATGGTAAGGCGGGAGATCCCTGCGATCTCCCGCCGTGTCCACCTTATTTGCCTGCAACAGGCCCTTCAAAGTTCCTGATTACAGCCTCCCCCTCATCATGAGGCGTCTCAGTTCAACAATGCCCTTGGTGGGGTTCAGCTCTTTGGGACAGGCCTCCACACAGTTGAATATGGTGTGGCATCTCCAGATTCCGTGCTTGTCATCAATGCAGTTCACCCTGTCCTCAAAGCCCTCGTCTCTGGAGTCAAGCATGAACTTGGAAGCCTTCAACAGGGCATTGGGGCCAAGGAAGTTCTTGTCTGCCCAGTAGGTGGGGCAAGAAGAGGTGCAGCAACCACAGAGTATGCACTCGTACTTGCCGTCAAGTTTGGCTCTATCTTCGGGAGACTGGTACCTCTCACGGTCGGTGGGAGGCGGGGTTCTTGTGATGAGGTAGGGCTTCACTGCATAGAGCTTGTCGTAGAAGGGCTCCATGTTAACCACCAGATCCTTGATCACCGGAAAGCCTCTGAGAGGCTCAATGGTGATGGTGCTGGTGCCCAGGTCTTTAATCTGGGTCTCGCAGGCGATGTTGTTCTTACCGTTGATGGTCATACCACAGGAACCGCAGATGCCGTGACGGCAAGCTCTACGGTAGGTTAGGGTTCCATCAATAAACCACTTTATGTGGTTAAGGGCGTCCAGAATGGTCCATCCCTCTTGGACTTCAAAGGTGTAGTCTTGGACTCTACCCTGTTCGTCCTTTTCTGGATCATACCTAAAGATACGGAATGTGTACTCTGCCATGGGACACCCCCTTAGAACTTACGCTCTTCGGGCACGAAGCGGGTGATGACCACGGGTTTGTAGTCAAACTTCACTCCCTCTTCGGTCCGATAGGCCAAGGTGTGTTTCAGCCAGTTCTCGTCGTCACGTCCCGGATGATCCAGACGCCAGTGGGCTCCACGACACTCGGTACGGTTGATGGCCGATGCCACGATAACCTCTGCCGTCTGAAGCAGGTGGCGCAGCTCTATGGCCTCCTGGAGATCCGTGTTGAACTTCTGACCCTTATCGTCAATGTAGATGTTCTTGTAGCGGCTTTGGAGATCTTTCAGGATATCGTACATCTGAACCAGCTCTTTCTCGGTTCTGAAAACGCCGCATAGACGGTACATCTTCTCCTGCATGATCCTCCTGATCTCACCAGGACGCTCGTTGCCGTTGTTGTTGAGTATCCACTCAACCTCTTTGATGGCCTTCTGGGCACAGTCTTTGGGCAAAGGCTCCCAGCACTGGGCAACCTCAAGGTAGGCTGCCATATCCTTTCCAGCACGCCTGCCGTGCACAGAGGCGTCAAGAAGGGAGTTGGTTCCAAGCCTGTTGGCTCCGTGAACCGATACGCAGGCACACTCACCAGCGGCCCAGAGGCCTACCAACCACTTCTCTTTGCCATCTGCCAACACCCGGCAGCTCAGGTCGGTAGGAATACCGCCCATGGAGTAGTGGGCTGTTGGCTGAATGGGAACGGGCTCCTCAATGGGATCTATTCCCATAAACTTCATGGAGAGCTCACGGATCTGGGGGAGTCTCTCTTTGATCTTCTCAGCACCTAAGTGACGCAGGTCAATGTAAACGTACTCCTCTCCATTGATACCACGGCCCTCAACGATCTCCTGCCATTCGGCCCTTGAGCAGACGTCACGGGGGGCAAGCTCCATCTTGTCAGGAGCGTACTTCTTCATGAACCTCTCGCCCTTGTCGTTGATGAGGTAACCACCCTCTCCTCGGGCACCCTCGGTGATGAGGAAGCCTTTCTGCGCCAGCCCCGTGGGGTGGAACTGGACAAACTCAAGGTCCTCAATGGGAATGCCGTTGTCCATCATGATTGCAAGGCCATCGGCGGAGTTTGCGTGGGAGTTGGTGGAGATATTGAAGAGCCTTGCGTAACCTCCCGTTGCAAAGCAAACTCCCTTGGCATGGAACACGTGGATTCCTCCGTTGATGAGGTCCCAGGCCACCACTCCTTTACACTTGTTCTCGTCAATTATGATATCAAGCACCAGGAACTCAGAGTAGAACCTCACCTCGTGCTTCACACACTGTTCCCACAGGCAGTGAAGCAGAGCGTGGCCGGTTCTATCAGCGGCCATGCAGGCTCTCAAGATCTGGGGGCCACGACCAAAGTCGCTGTAGTGGCCACCAAAGTAACGCTGCATGATCTTGCCCTCAGGGGTGCGGGAGAAGGGAACACCCATGTGCTCGTACTCAAAGAGCACGGGGATGGCCTCGCGAACCATCATCTCTGCGGCATCCTGATCTGCCAGGTAATCGCTACCCTTAACCGTGTCAAAAAGGTGCCACTCCCAGTGGTCCTCCTCAAGATTTCCAAGGGCAGCCGCTATTCCTCCCTGGGCTGCTGTGGAGTGGGAACGGGTAGGGAACACCTTGGTGAGAACCGCCACATCAAAGCCCTTCTTCCTCAACTCCAAGGCCGCGTAGCATCCCGCCAGCCCAGCACCAACGATCACAGCCTCGTGTCTGTGAACGTTTGAATACTCAACACCTACAGGCTCGTGCTGAAGCTCCTTGGCCTCAGGCTTACCGAGAAGCCCATCGTCGGTGGTGCATTTAAAGGATCCAATATACTGATCGTATTTACCCATAGTTCTTCTACCCTCCTATGCCTGCACTGCAAATGGGATAACGGTGATGGCGCCCAAGAAGAAGAGGATAGCACCCAGCACGCAAAGCACCCCAAAAAGGAAGGTCTGCATTCCTTCGCTCTCCACATAGTCCTGCAACACCATCCACACTCCGTTCAGGCCGTGGTAGAGAGCACAGGCCAAAAAGAGCATGTCTATCACCTTCCATGTGGGGGTGGCCAGACGAGGGGCTATGCGGGCGTAGGTTACACCGGAAGGATGCGGCAGACCATGAGTAACTATGAAGTGGGCGATAAGAAGAACCGCAAGGACCACTCCAGTGATCCTCTGGAGAAGCCAAGCGTAAAATCCACCAGATGCACGTTTCTCTGTCATATCTCAGCCTCCCTTGCCTTATCCTGCAATAGAGTGCAGGAAGTGCACAAACATGGGGACACCGCCCAGCAGGAACAGAAAACCTGCAACTGCCATCATGGCACCCCATACCATCTTGTGTGCCTCACAACCCTCTTTGGAGAACTCAACGATCATGATCCTAAGACCGTTGAATGTGTGGTAAAGCACACATCCCAGCAGCCCCAGCTCTAAGAAGAGAAAGAGCGGAGCCTGAACTACACCCATAACCTTGTCGAATCCTTTAGGACCCGAGGAAATGTTGTGGATAACCCAGATGTGCAGCACCAGGTAGAAGACCAAGGCAAGTCCGGTGATCCTGTGCAACACCCAGGCCCAAGTACCCATGTGCCAGCGGTAGTGCTTTATCACATTGGGCCTTTCCAACATGGCAACAACCTCCCTTCAAGTAGGATTTCTCTCTGTGCGTGGAGCGTATAGCATA
>JALWSI010000111.1 GCA_027080315.1 bacterium
GGCAGGTATCTAAAAGACCTGGTCTCATTGCCTGTTCTTGAAACCAATGTGGGTGTGGCTGCCTACTCCAACGGTGGTAATGCGGCTATCTCGGTCTTGGGTCTTTATGGTGATGAACTCTCCTCTGTTGCCTGGCTCCTAAACTGGGAGTCACCTGTTGGAGACGGTATGCCCGACGTAGAGGCTGGTGGGTGGCACTCTGAGACAAACCCTACAGTCAATCCCGCCTACAATCCCAACAATGGCTCTTGGGATCTCTCTTCTCTGCGCTACGATGCAAACCTGCTTCTCTACTACACGGATTCTGAGAATCCAACCGGAGGCAGGCTATTGGGGGGACTCTACTTTGACATCAACGGCAACGGAGCGGTGGACTACGGTACAGACTATGTGCTCTTTCCCATTGTGGTGGCAGAGACCACCGGGGTTCACGCATACTATTCAGAGAGGGTCACCTCGTACGCCTGGAGCCATGGGGTTTACCCATCGTCTATTCCCTTTCACATCACCACTGTTGAGCAGAGTCGTGAGTTCTGGAGGTACAGAAACGGAGAATTGTGGTTCTCTGCAGTGGCAAAGGCCTTGCCCAATTTGAGGTTCATGGTGCTTGCAAGCGAAAAAGACCATGTTCAGGCTGCTCCGGATCATCCCCATATCCTCGTTCAATACCATGGCTTTCTTGAAGCAGGGCTGCCTTTCGTCAGGCTAAATCCAGATAGCTCTTACCTTCGGAGAGAGATGGACTCTTTACCTGCAGGGGTGGTGGATAACGATGCCGGGGCCGAGATTGATCATTTCTCTATCAGAAGAGCTATTGAGCCTGAGGCTGTGCCCTTTCCTGCCCTTGTGAGTGGAGGGATCCTTGAGCTTGCGGACCGTACTGTGACAGATAGAGACAACAGGCAAATCTCCCTCTTCGCGGCAAATGGGGATGAGTCGTTATCCCTTCAATTTAAAGCTAAGGACAGGGTACTGGTCTTGTGTCCAAGGATTGCAAAGGGATACGAGATGTATGCTGCGGTGCTTTTAGACGAGAGTACCCTCTTTGTACTTACGGGAATGGACACAGGGTATATCTTTTCCGATGGGCTTTTGCCTTACAATGGAGATCCGGTGATGCTTGACTTTGGCTTGGATCCCGAATTTTCGGGAACCTTCGTTCTTTATACTTACTTCGTACCTGAAGACTCCGATCCCTTTAATCCACCTGCAGGCACGGCAAAGCTGGGAGTCACCTATCTCAATCTTGGTGAGTAGGCACAAAACAATCCTTAACTAACCCCATGGCGATAATCTTTCCAAGGCTATGAGGTTGGGGACTACCATCCTCCACCGCCGCCACCTCCTCCGCCACCGCCGGCACCGCTTCCTCCTCCAGAGGTGGCAGAGGCCATAGAGCTTGATATGCTTTGGGAGAAGTCTGAGGCTTTAAAGCTGTCTGTGCCGTGGTACCAGCCTGGAGAGTAGCCGCTGGAGAGGAATATGGGATCAAAGGCCCTGCCCCACCTTTTCTCTTCACCAAAGATTACCGCGTAGGGCAGAAAC
>JALWSI010000112.1 GCA_027080315.1 bacterium
GCGGACTTCAGGGCAGCCTCAATCTTCTTTCGTTCCACCTCTTTGGGCAGATAGTGCCTTATGCTGCGTCTGGTTAAGAGGGCTTCCATACACTCCATATCGCCTCCTCCTTCACTCCAGAAGCCTTAACACCTCTACCGCTCTTCTCACCACAGACTCGGGGTCGGTGCCAAGTAACCTGATCACCGGTTCTTTGCCCACATCCCCTTCATCGTAGATGAACTCAGGCACCTCCCCCAATCGGCGACAGACGGTATCAACCCCCCAGGATAGGGTACTGCCTTCTCTCACCTTCACCTCGGCGGGCTCATCCAACCTGCTGAAAGATGCCACCGAGTATCCAGCCCTTTTCAGGGTCTCCACCCATTCAGGGGAGTACCTCAGGGCCATGGCGGAACGGATGGCAGGATTGTGTCTGTTGGCTGTGAGCACGATGTTGGCCACGTGCCTTGATGCCCCAAAGAGAATTGGCCCCATAGCCCTGACGTTCTCGCCCCATCGCACGATTCGCCCCTTCACCCCAAGCACATCCTGATGCCCCCTGGGATGGGGAAGGGCGTAGCACAGGTTGCTCTGGATTTCCGGGATCAATCTCCCCATTCCCAAGGTGGCCTCAAGAAGAGCAATGGCCCCCACCATGGCCTCAAGGGCCGATCTCACCGCCCTCTCACGCTCAACCAGCACCAATGGATTGGGAGAGACCATGCCTTCACCGGGGCAGTAGGCGTGCTTGAGGAGATCTTCCATAACCTCCAATGCCCTCTCGTAGGCAATGGGCAAGGCAAGCCCCTCTGTGAGCATGGCGAGAAGTAGGGATGAGAAGGCACATCCCGTGCCGTGGCTCTTAGGGGTGGCAAGGTCCACCCTTGGATGCTCCCGCTCCTCAACAACACCATCGGCCACCAGCAGATCCCTAACCGTCTCCCCTTTTCCTGCATCTCCGCCGGTGACCACAACGCCCTTTGCGCCCTTTTTAAGAATCTCCTCGGCGGCATCCTTCAAAGAGAGCCCCGGGTAGAGGGCCTCAAGCTCTTCAACGTTGGGGGTGACCACTGTGGCCAGAGGGAAGAGATACTCAACAAAGGCCCTGCGCTCTCCTAAGAACAGCTTGCCCCCTTTGGTGGCGGCGAGTACAGGATCAACCACCAGTGTAACCTTCTTCCCCCTCAACGCCTTGGCCACTGCTTCAACATTCTCGGCGCTTCCCAGCATCCCTGTCTTGATTCCATGAAAGGAGACATCCTGAAGCAGGGTCTCAACCTGGACCCTCAGAAGCTCCACATCCACAGGCTTAAATGATTGCACTCCCTTGGTGTTCTGCACCGTTATTGCAGCCACCACTGCAGAACCGTAGGCCCCAAGGCCTGTAAATACCCGCATATCCTGCTGAATCCCAGCTCCTCCTGAGGGATCGGAGCCGGCAATGGTCAAAAGCCTTCTGTAGCCCATGCTATTTTCCCTGCTTGCCCTTGCCGTATCTTTGGCGCACCAGTTTTCTGATCTCGGCAAACCTCGCCTTGTATTTGGGACCAGAGGATCTAAC
>JALWSI010000113.1 GCA_027080315.1 bacterium
TGTTGGGCCCTTCTCCAGATAGGGGCCGTCCCAACCATCAACACTTGAAGACATGAGGTCTTCTAAGGTGCCAGGCCAGTTGCCCACATCGGCGTAGTACTGAAGCACCCCTGTTTTGACCGAGTACAGGTCGTTGGCGGTGCGGCTGATCTTTGCCTTTTGAATCTGCTTGAAGGCGTTTGGCAGCAATACAGCCGATAGGATGCCTATTATGGCAATCACAACCACCATCTCTATCAAGGTGAAACCTTTTTTCCCTATTCTCTCCATCTTTTTCTTTCCTCCTTATCTCTCCAGATTTTGTTATGCCCTAATAACTCTTGCCCTTATGCTTCCCTCTTTACATCACCTCCTTACTCTCTTCTCTTTCGTTCGTTATTTATGAGCAAATACCGTGCCGCTCACTCTTTTTGTAACTCTCCTTTCTACGCTACAAGTTAGGCTAATACAACCCTTTAGTCAATGCCTAAAAGGAATAATCGTTATTATTTTGAGTGCTGTGGTGGTTTCTTTATGTTCTGTGTTAAAAGCTTGCCTTTTGTGCGGTTTTGCCTTAGATTTCACCCCCACATCACTGAGCGAGGTGAAGCTATTGTGGGAGGAGCAATGACAGTAGAGCGTCAACAGTTGGCCCCGTGTAAAGAGAGAGTGGTTGTTGAGATGCCTGCAGAGGTTGTGGATAAGGAGTACGCCAAGGTCTATCAGGACCTGAGACAGAGGGTTAATGTTCCAGGGTTTCGGCGGGGCAAGGCCCCTCTCTCGGTTCTCAGGGCCAGGTTCAAAGACTACGTGACCTCTCGGCTTTTAGAGGATTTTCTGCCCAATGTTTACGAAGATGCCCTTAAGCAAGAGAATCTGAAGGTGGTGGGCGAGCCCTCTTTTGAAGATATGGTTTTGGAAGAGGGTAAGCCTTTGAGAATAGAGATGGTTGTGGAGGTGCATCCACAAATAGAGCTAAAAAAGTACACGGGCTTCACCATAGTTAAGGAAGAGGTGAAGGTTACCGAGGAAGAGATTGACAGAAAGATAGAGGCTCTTCGCTCTGAACGCGCCACCTTTGAGGAGAAGACCGATGGGGCGGAAGAGGGCGATGTATTGATCATTGATTACAGGATCTTTGATGGCGATACCGAACTGGAGGATAAGGCCGAAGAGGGCATAGCCTTTACAATTGGTGGAGAGAGGACCATGCCCGTCTTCAACGAGGCCTTGATGGGGGTGCAGCCTGGAGACACTGTTGAGGTGCCTGTTACCCTGCCAGAGAACTACATTGATCCTGATCTTGCCGGCCGTGATCTCACCTTTTGGGTTGACATAAAAGAGGTTAAACGCATGATCCTGCCTCCCTTAGACGATGACTTCTTTGCAGAGATGGGGGTGGATAGCGAAGAGGAGCTGCGCCAGACCATCAGGGAGCAGATCTTGAGAGAGAAGGAAGAGATGGTCTGGAACTACATGGTTGAGCAGTTAAAGGCCCATCTTCTCGCTTTGCACGACTTTCCGGTGCCTCCCAGCCTGGTAGAGTCGGGGATGAAGAAGG
>JALWSI010000114.1 GCA_027080315.1 bacterium
ATATGGCACCGTACCTGGTGTTTGGCTTAGTGATAGCCGGGCTTATCCATGTCTTTCTATCAAAAGAGCAGATAGCAAAACAGATTGGCGGCCAAAACCTAAGCTCTGTTGTCAAAGCCAGCCTCTTCGGCATTCCCCTGCCCCTCTGCTCCTGTGGAGTTCTACCCACAGGTCTCTCCCTATACCGTGAGGGAGGCTCCAAAGGCGCGGTGGTCTCCTTCTTCATATCAACACCCCAGACCGGAGTGGACTCCATTCTGGTAACCTACGGATTCTTAGGCCCTCTATTTGCGGTGGTGCGACCAATAGCCGCCTTTGTGGGGGGAGTGATAGGCGGAGTCATTGCAAACAGGTGGGCAGGAGAAAACAAGAGAGATCACCTCCCCTTGTCCCAGGAAACCTGCAACACAAGCAGAAAACCGTGGCTTGTGGAGTCGTTGAGATACGGATTTGTGGACTTTCTCTACAACTTTGCCCACTATCTGGTAATTGGAATCGTTCTGGCAGGGATCATCACCTATTTCACCCCAAAAGACTTCTTCGCCTCCACCATGGGCACAGGAGCCCTGTCAATGTTTGTGATGCTGATGGTGGGTATTCCCCTTTACGTATGCTCCACCGCCTCTGTTCCAATAGCCTACGCCATGCTTCTAAAAGGGCTCTCACCAGGGGCCGCTCTGGTCTTTCTAATGGCGGGCCCAGCCACAAACATGGCCACAATAACCTCCATAACCGGGATTATGGGATGGAGGGTCACCCTTATCTATCTGGGCACCATCACCGTTACTGCCCTTGCCTTCGGAGCCCTGCTCAACGCCATATACCACCTGGTACCAGTCTGGTTTCCCATTAACGGTGCCCATGCAGGCACCATGCTCCCACCTTGGGTGAGAGTGTTTTCAGCCATTATTCTAACCTTGGCCACAGGCTACGCTTTGTTCAGGCGCTTTAGGAGCAACCTGCAATCAGGCAGCACCTGCTCCCAGTCTGGTACCTGCGACCTTCAGGCCAGTGAGACCATAACCCTCCAGATAGGCAACATGAACTGCTCTCACTGCGCAGCAAAGGTGGAGAAGGTGCTTTCAGAGGCAGAAGGGGTCTCTGCGATTCAGGTGGATGTTCTCAAAGGAGAAGGCACCGTAAAAGGAGACGGCATAGACAGGGAGAAGATTCTGAAGCTACTGGCAGAGAACGGTTATCCCTCTCGCATCAAGGACTCGTGAGTCTGCAGCGAGAGACCCTTCACTCCACAAACCGGCCATTCCTGTAGATGAGCCTGCCATCGGCATACACCTCACCCTCAGACATTCCCTTAATGAAGTCCCAGTGCAGGCCAGAGGGGTTCTCGCCTCCGGTCTCTGGGTAAGCCGCCCCTGCGGCCATGTGAATGGTGCCCCCTATCTTCTCGTCAAATAGGATGTTCTTGGTGAACCTTTTGATGCCAAAGTTCAGGCCAAAGGCCACCTCTCCCAAGAAACGGGCGTTCTCGTCGGTGTCCAGCATCTTATTCAGAAACTCCTCGCCCTTCTCTGCGTGGGCCTCTACGATCTTTCCATTCTTGAAAGTTAGTCTCACCCCGTGCACCTCAACCCCTGAGTAGCAGGCGGGATAGTCAAAGTAGATGGTGCCCTCCACGCTCTCTTTAACAGGTGAGGTGAAGACCTCTCCGTCTGGAATGTTGCGCTTGCCATCGCAGCTTATCCACTTGCGTCCCTTTACTGAAAGGGTGAGATCCGTATCTTTCCCAAGGTAGTGCAGAGTTTCAACCTGATTGAGCCTCTCACAGATACCCTTCTGCCTCTCACTAACCTCTTTCCAGTAAGAGACTGGATTCTCGTGGGTCACTCCGCAGGCCTCAAAGAGAAAGTCCTGATACTCTTCTAAGGAGAGTTCGGCATCCTGGGCGTAAGCGGTGGTGGGATACGGGGCAAGCACCCAGGCAAACTCACCCTTAAGCTCCCTCTCGTCCAGAATATCCCTTATCTCCCGCTGTGCCGCCCTGGCCATGGCCATCTTCTGGGGATCTACTCCAGTAAGCTCCTTTGTGTTGGTTGAGCTTAATATGGCAATTAAACCATTGATATTTTTTGCAGTAACCCTGTCAATCTCACCAATAAACTTGAGCTGCTCTTCAGAGGCGTTCTTGTAGAAGAGGTACTCTTGCCCCGAAAAACCGATACGCACAACGGGGTGCCCCCCTGCGAGAATCACCCTCTCAAAGCAGGCTTTAATGAGGGGAATGGCCTCCTCCCCTCCCCTTATCATCACAATATCTCCCTTTTTAACCTCAATAGAGTACTCCACCATTAGCCTGGCCAGTCTATCCAGATACGGATGTCTCATATCTTGCCTCCTCTCTTAAGCTCCTCAATAACAAGAAGATCTGTGGGAAAAGCCATGTTGGCAGGAATCTCATCACCTTTGAAGAACCCCACCTCCACAAGGTCGTCCCCCGCCTTCAGCTCTCCCCCCAGGGGATCTCCCCAAAACCATATTCCAACCGTCTGGCGCTGGGGGTCATGAAAGTTGGAATGCACCGCAAGCACCCCCTTTATCTCCACCAGCAGGCCTGTCTCTTCGTAAAACTCCCTGATGGCGGCAAGGCGAACCTCCTCATCCCACTCCAGATGTCCACAGGGAATACACCACATGCCCCCGTAAGAAACATTGGGAGCCCTCTTGCCCAAAAGAACCCTGCTATTATCAATAACCACAACAGCCACTCCCACTGTGGGATTCCTGTACTGAACGAATCCACACCTTGGGCATTTAGGTCTCGTGGGTCTATTACCATCTCTCACCAATCTCTCCCCACAATGGGGACAGAAGGTGAAGAGTGAACGGGATTTCTGATTAATAACCATGGGTCGGTTCTACCATCTATTTGGGGCTGGAGAAAGTTAGTGTTGGAAAAAAGATCTGGTGGCGGTGCAGGGATTTGAACCCCGGACTCGGCGGATATGAGCCGCCTGCTCTGACCACCTGAGCTACACCGCCATGCTGGGGCAATAAAATAGAGGAGCACCCTTATTTGTCAAGGGATCACAAGATAAAAAATGGGATATTTTCATGGTGCACCCATCTAGTGACACACACGCCTCCTCAGCGATATTAAGGGAGAAGGTTGAGCGCTGGGAAGTCGTCTAATCGGCAGGACGGCGGACTCTGGATTCGCTAGTGGAGGTTCGAGTCCTCCCTTCCCAGCCAAACTGGTGGTCCCATCGTCTAGCCCGGTTAGGACGCCGGCCTCTCACGTCGGTAGCAGGGGTTCAAATCCCCTTGGGACCGCCACCATTCTTTTACCCCTCCTTTCAATACTTTTTCTTGACATCAATTCTTAAGTTTTGCATAAGGGAATTGTGTAGATTGTTTACCTATTACCTGAAGCTGGAGGGGTTTTGAAGAAACGGGCTCCATTCAAGGCAAAGGCGCTATTGATCCTACTGGCCTTTCTTCTCTTTGAGGTGTTCATCGGAGCCTGGTCTCTCAAGGTGATAAGGGGACAGAATAACCGCTACTACCACCAGCTCGTAAAAGAAGAGGCTCGCAAGTTAGACGAGCAGTTCCAGATTGTGAAGGCCTATTGGACCATCTCTTCCCAGGTGCCAGATATCAAAAAGTTTCTCGCGCTTCAGAGTGAAAGTGGCCAACTGGTTAGAGAGAAAGCCCTGGAGCACATGAACACAATGGTGCATCTTGCCAGGGCAAAATTCGCCTTTCTCATGGACCTTAATGGTACCTGTGTGCTCTCTACAAAGTCCCTCTTCATTGGCCACAACTACGGATTCAGACCCTACTTCAAAGATGCCATATCCAAGGGCTCGGGATTCTTCATGGCATATGGATTCACATCCCACAGGCTGGGCTTCTACTTTGCATCCAGGGTAGACTACCAGGGTAGGCCTGTGGGAGTGGCGGTGCTGAAACTCTCAGACAAGGCGCTGTGGCCCGAACTCTTCGTGGATAACCGGGACTCAACAGACATACTGTCTGGACCATTCAGCGGACTGGCCACAAACCACGGTGTCATTGCCGCCCCAGGGGACAGATTCTACGTGTTGGATCAAGTATCCCCCGCTCTGAGGAGTCACATTGAGGCTACCAAGCAGTTTCCCCTTCAACAAATAGAATCCCTGAGATTCCCCCATGGAACATGGAACACCTTGAGAAACAAAGGGACACTAAGAGTAAAGAGTCAAGAGGGAGAAGGCTACTATTTCTACAACATACCCTTAAAGGCTAGGCATCTCTCACTCTTCTACAGCATACCAGAAACCACCATGGCCACCCTCTTCAAAGGTGTGGTGCAACCAATCTACCTGGTGTTGCTGGTCATGTTTCTCTCATTCTTGGCAATGACGGTACTCTACTTTTCCAGAGAAGACAGAGAAGTACGCCTCGAGACTGCACACCAAAGACTTCAGGAAGAACACAGTAAACACCTGCGCCTCACCTCGAGATACCAGAAGGTGATCGAGACCTCCCATGACGGGTTTATGGTGGTCCATCCGGTAGAGAGACGCATACTGGATGTGAACAACGCATTCTGTGAGATGCTTGGCTACAGAGCAGACGAGCTGATTGGCAAGACTCCATTTGAGTTGGTGGATGAGGAGAACCTTGAGATCTTGAAAGAGCAGGCCTCGAAACCCGACGACGAATGCTGCGACTTCGAGATAGAGTTCCTGAGAAAAGACGGCACCAAAAGGCTTGTTCACGTAAGCTCCTCCTTCGTGCAATCATCTACTGAAGAGGAGAAAGGGTTCAGATTTGCCTTCATAACCGACATCACAGAAAAGAAGAGGCAAAACGAGGCCATTGCGAGAAGAGACGCCATTCTTGAGGCCGTTAGCAAGGCCTCTAATCTGGTGCTCATACACGAAACATCTCAAGAGGTGGCAGATCGGTTTCTCCAACTTATTGGCGAGGCTTCGGAGATGCGTCGAATCTCTGTACTAAGAATTAGGGAGTTGGAGAGAGGAAGGACCGCCCTCACTTTAATGTCCTCTTGGGACGCAGAGAAGGGGCCTATTGAGAATATATTGAGTGTTTACTGCGAAGAAGAGAGCTCTACGCTGACAAGATGGCTGCAAGAGCTAAAGAAGAACACCCCAGTAAAGGGTATCCCCCCCGAGTGTTCCGAAGCAGAAAGACTGTTCTTCAAAGAGGCTTTGGGAACCAGGATATTGATACCCATAATCATTGACGGCCAAGAGCTTTGGGGAGCTCTGGTCCTGGAGGGCAAGGAGAATGGCCAATGGACAGAAACAGAGGCAGAGTTAGAGGCCTTCAAGGTGGCTGCCAACCTGATCTCCTCCGCCATAAAGAGAGACCGTTACCAGAAAGAGAAGCGCATTGAGGAGTTCAAATACAAAACCCTCATGGAAAATGCCCAGAGCATCATATCCACCATGGCCCCTGATGGTACCATACTCTTCATGAACGAGTTTGGGCTCAACTTCTTTGGTTACCAGGCACATGAAGTGGTAGGAAACAATCTGATGGGAACCGTGGTTCCAGAGGTGGACAGCAAGGGAAGGGATATGAGACCGAGGATTGAACGGCTGTTGTCCAATCCCGAGGCATTCCCCCATACCTATTCCGAGAACATCCGGGCAGATGGGAGTAAGGCTTGGATATCATGGAGCATCACTCCCTTCAGGAATAGCAAAGGTGAACTGTTAGAGGTGCTCTGTGTTGGCCACGACATGACCGAGCGCAAGAGAATGGAGGAGGGGCTCAGAGAGGCCAGCAGAGCAAAGAGCACCTTTCTGGCAAACATGAGTCATGAGATCCGAACCCCTTTGAATGCCATCATAGGCATGGCTCAGCTACTGTCAGAGACAGACCTTAACCGTGAGCAAGAGAGGTATGTTTCAAGCGTTTACCATGCCGGCAATGCTCTTCTCTCTACCATCAATCAGGTTCTCGATCTCGCAAAGATCGAGGCTGGAAAGATGGAGTTCGAGAAAACCCCTTTTAATCTGCTGGATGTTTTGGATGAGTCAATAGATCTCTTCTCCCCCGAGGCCCTTGAGAAAGGGGTGGATCTATTCTGCCATGTGGATCATCAGGTACCACTGCACATCTCAGGAGACTACAGCAAACTGGGTCAGGTGCTGCGCAACCTGCTGAGCAACGCTCTGAAGTTCACAATCACTGGAAGCGTAGTGCTCAGCACCACCCTTGCATACCAAGATGGTAACGAGGCCAAATTGATGTTCAAGGTGATGGATACAGGAATAGGTGTTCCACAGGAGAAGCTTAAGACAATTTTCGAGCCCTTTTCGCAGGCAGACACCAGTGTTACCAGAGAGTTTGGTGGCACAGGTCTGGGGCTGGCCATAACCATGGAACTGGTTCAAGGCATGCGCGGCAGCATCGAGA
>JALWSI010000115.1 GCA_027080315.1 bacterium
CTGTTATACTAACAACCCTTTGCACATTCTCCATAAGCTCTTCCTGAGAAGGGTAGGTGAGCCTTGTGTAGCATGGACACACCAGCACCTTCTCAACGGTGATGGGCGGTGATGGAGCCAGAGGAGGTGGGGACTTTACACCCCGCCACGCCTTGAAGATGAGCAGTCCCATTCCAACCAAGGCGATAATTGAGAGGTATCGTGAGATAGATGACTTCATCTGTTCCAGAGGCGGTTGAACTCCCTAAGATACGCCTCTGCCACCTTCGGGGCGTTAGAGAAGATGAGCAGGTTCTCGTGGTTTACCCGTTCCGCCGTGACCGTCCAGTTGTACGAGCCTGTAATAACTATTGACCGATCTATCACCGCGAACTTATTGTGCATCTTGCCTTCCCACTCCCTCGCTCTTCCCCATTCTCCTCTAACTGAGACCAGCTTAACTGGGACTCCCTTCCTTCTTAAATACTCTCCTTTTGAGTACTGGTTCTCTGCATCAAAGGAATGGTCAAGCACCACCTTCACATCAACCCCTCTGTTCTTTGCATCAACCAGGGCCTTTGAGAGTTTGCGGCTTGTGAGGGCGTACATTGCAACCTCTATCTCCTTCTGGGCGTGGGCAAGGGCCTCCAGGATTGCATCTTCGCAACCCCCATTGGGGCTGAAATATACCCTTACCTCTGTGGCGCACGAGAGACCTACCCACCCAAATAGTGCTATGCCCCAGACCAGTAGTGGGAGGTATCTTTTTCTCAGTTTTGCTACAGCAGCACCTCCGAGTTGTCTCCCAACATGAGCTGCAGAGGCGAGTGGTTTTGGGGATTCTGCTGCACAAGGGTCTTTCTACCCAGAACGCTATCCTCCAACCTCTGGACGCCCAGAACCCGGGAACCATCCAGCAACACCGCATGCTCAATAGAGGCATTCTCTATTGTGCAGTTGTTTCCTATGCTGGTGTACGGGCCAATAAAGGAGTTCTTCACCACGGTTCCCTCTCCAATGGTTACAGGTCCCCGAACCGTGCTGTTCTCAATCACGCTGTTCTGTTCAAGCACAACCCTTCCTACAACCTTGGAGTTTGAGTCTATCTCGCCTGATATTCTTCTCTTAACCCACTCGTCCAGCACAACCCGATTTGCTTCAAGAAGATCGTCCTTCTTTCCGGTGTCCAACCACCATCCATTGAGTATGTGGCTGTTCACCCTCTTGCCGTCTTCAAGCAGCTTCTGAATAGCATCGGTGATCTCAAGCTCACCCCTCCAAGAGGGCTTGATTTTGGAGATGGCGTCGTGGATCTCTGGCGAGAATAGGTAGATGCCCACAATTGCGAGGTTAGAGGGGGGATCCTTGGGTTTCTCAATAAGCCTCTTTATTCTGCCTTTATCATCAATCACAGCCACCCCAAACATGCGGGGGTCTTCAACCTCTTTCAAGAGAATAAGAGATTCTCCCTCTCCCGACTTAAACCTATCCACAAAGGGCACTATGCTTTCGCCAATAAGATTGTCTCCCAGGTACATCAAAAAGTCGTCGTCTCCTAAAAAGCCCTGGGCGGTCTTCACTGCGTGGGCCAGGCCCTTAGGCTCTTCTTGCAGGATGAACTCAAAAGAGAATCCCCATTTATTCTCTGCCTCTAACGCCTCTCTTATCAACTTACCTGTCTCAGGAGAGATTATCACCCCTACCTCTTCAATCCCAACCTCTTTTAGCTGGTCCATCACATAGTGAATTATTGGTTTGTTTACTACCGGGATGAGCTGCTTCGCCAAGGTGAAGGTTAGGGGGCGCAGCCTGGTGCCTTTTCCCCCTGCCAGAACTAAGGCCTTCATTATTATTGAGCCTCCTTCTGTAAGAATCGTTCTGTGGCCTCTTGCCAAGTGGGGAGTTTATACCCCACTGTATCTTCAAAAGGAAAGGTGTCCATGGCTGAGAATGCCGGCCGCTTGGCAGGGGTGGGGAATCTGTCGCTCTTTACAGGTATAAGTTCTCCCTCCCAGCCCATGAGCCTCAAGGCGTGCTGGGCCCATTGGTACCTGCTGCAATAGCCACTGTTGCATAGGTGGTATAAACCATATGCCCCGGTTTCCATAAGGTCCAGCAAGGCAGGGGCGAGGTCGTCAACAAAGGATGGACTGCTCACCTGGTCGTCAACTATCTCAAGCCTCTGATTCTTGCTTGCCCAGCCCTTAAGCTTGAATAGAAAGTTCTGGCTGCCGTTTCCAAAGACCCAGCTTAGCCTAACCAGGTAGAACCTCTCTCCAAGGCTCTGAAGGAGCCGCTCTCCCAGCAGCTTGCTCTCTCCGTACCTGTTTATGGGGTTGGGCTCATCAAGTATAGTGTAAGGGGCGCCTTTCTCGCCTGAAAAGACGTAGTCTGTACTGCAGTGGAGAAGCTCAACACCTTGCTCTACGCAGGTTATCGCGAGGTTTCTTACCCCTATGCCGTTGACCATAGCCGCTGATTGCCAGTCTTCTTCTGCTTTATCCACCAGGTTGTAGGCTGCACAGTTTATGAGGTGTGATGCTTTGCTTGAAGATACCACCTCTCTCACAGCCTCTAAGTTTGAGATGTCAAACACCTTCTCTGGAGGGGCCAGATACTCTAAACCCCTTCTCTCTGCCTCTGCTATTACCGCTCTTCCCAGCTGGCCGTCTCTGCCGGCAATGAGAATCCGCATCTTTAGTCCAACTTGAAAGGAGAGTTGGGATCGTCCTCGTGCCGAATCTCGTCCACGGGATCCTTCTTGCCCCAGCCTCTGTAAAGCCTGTTAGGAAAGTTGAGCACCATTCCCATGACCTCTCCCACGTTCTTGTAACCGTGGACCACTCCAGGGGGGATGAACACTGCAGATGGGTTATCTTCTCCCACCAAGAGCTCCATCTTCTCTCTGTAGGTTGGCGACTCTTGACGGTTGTCCCACAGCACCAACTTGAAGGTGGAAGGGCCGAGGAACACGAAGTGATCCCATTGGTCCACATGCTCGTGGGGCCCCCTTGCCACTCCCGGGTGCGTGTAGGATATGTAGGCCATTGGAGGGTACAGCTTTTCCTCCATCATGTCGTGGCGAAAGAGCTCGCTTAGCCATCCTCGTTCGTCTTCAAATCTTTCAACCTTTTTAACTATCACGCCTTCAATCATCTTTTTCACCTCGTGGCTTTAACCTTTAGCCGTGGCTCTCTATCAGTCTTGCCCTTCTGACTCAAGGTAGCAGCCATGGCTTAATGTCCTTTAACACCGCAAACTTCTGTCGGTAGGTGAGAAGTTTATCCAGATCAAGCTTCACATAGAACACTCCTTCGTTCTCTCCCACGTAGAGCAGGGTATCTCCCACTGGGGAGATCACAGAGGATGAGCCACAGTAGTGGAAGTTGGGGTCCGATCCCGTTCTGTTGACCCCTATAACATATGCCTGGTTCTCTATTGCCCGGGCCTTCAACAAGGCCTGCCAATGGAAGTCCCTTTTTGAAGGCCAGTTGGCTGCCACGATAATAACCTCTGCACCTTTTATCACAGCCCTACGATACAGTTCAGGAAACCTTAGGTCGTAGCAGACAGTCGGTGTCACCTTGGTATCTTTCACCTCAGCCACAACCACCTCTTTCCCTCCGGTGTAGAACCTTCCCTCTTCGCTGATGGAGAAGGGATGTGCCTTGTGGTACTCGCATATCTCCTTACCCTCTGGAGAGATTATGAGGTAGGCGTTTCTTAACGTGCCGTCTTTTCTTCTTGCGATGCCCCCTCCCAAAAAGATATTCCATTGCTTGGCGGTGGCGATGAGAAACCCTCTACATAGATCGTAAAACTCTGGCACCTTTTGATTCATTGAGAAGCCTGTCGCGAACATCTCCGGGAGCAGAACCAGGGCGCCCTCTGGTGGAGGATGGCTGGTTAATAGTCTATCAATATTCCGGAAATTTTCCTCAGGGTCTTCCCAAATGATGGAGTACTGCACGACGCCTGCTATCACCTGCCTCACCTCCGACTTCTTAAGACCTTGAGGCACCTTATCAAACCCGTTTGTGTAATCAAAGATAGAGCAACTTCGTTGCCTACCAATGGCTTTATTGGTATTTCACATTGACATGGAGACCAAGGTGTTCAGAACAGCAAAGGCTATGGTGTTGCCCATGGGAGCGGTGCTTCTACTATCTTTGGCGCTTCTTGGCACCATGATCATTAAAGGTGATAAGGGCTTTGCCATTGTTGTGATCTGTCTATTGTTGCCTCTATCTGTGGTCTTCTTTTCGTGGCTAAGAAGGAGGATAGAGGTTGATGAGAAAGGTATGCTGTACTCTACCCTTTTTAGGAAAAAGCGCATTGAGTGGGATTCTGTTAAGGATCTTCGCCTCTTCACTGCGGGGTTAAAAAAGGTGCTCTATTTAGACGATGGCGAGAAGGTGGTTCTGATTCCCATGGTTATGGAGAAACGCGGTGAGTTTATCCGGTTGATTAAAGATAGGTTGAGAGAGAAGGACCTTCCTGAGGGGGCCTTTGAGAGCTTAGAGCACGGGGGCTTCTGGGCAGAGCCCCTCTTCCTTTGGGTGGCGGTGGCAGCGTTGGCTCTCATACTTCTGTTAAGGCTGAGGTGATAGAGGATGGGTAAAGGCGTACTTGTTCTTGATTTCGGTTCTCAATACACCCAGTTGATTGCCCGCAGGGTGAGAGAGCTTGGAGTCTATAGCGAGATAAGGCCTTACAACATAGCTGTTGAGGAGGTTAAGCAGCTCTCTCCCGGAGGGATAATACTATCCGGTGGCCCTGCCACGGTTAGAAGTGAAGATGCTCCCCTTTGTGACGAAGGGATCCTCAAGTTGGGAATCCCGGTCCTTGGAATATGCTATGGGATGCAGCTTATCACCAAGATGCTGGGAGGGGAGGTTGGCCCTGCCTCTAAGAGGGAGTTTGGAAGAGCAGAGCTTGAATCTCTGAAAGGCTCTCCGCTTTTCAGGGATATTGAGATGCCCATGACGGTGTGGATGAGCCATAGCGACAAGATCCTTTCTCCCCCTGCAGGATTTCATCCCATTGCCAGAACAGCCAACTCCCCGGTGTGTGCCATGAGCGATGAAGAGAGCCGTATCTATGCCATCCAGTTTCACCCTGAGGTTTCACATACCCCTTTGGGAAGAAAGCTGCTGGCAAACTTTCTCTTCAATATCTGCCGTCTTAATGCCGACTGGAGCATGAGCTCTTTTCTTGAAGAGTCTATTGAGAATATCCGAGAGAAAGTAGGGGAAGAGAGGGTTCTATGTGCCCTTAGTGGAGGAGTGGATTCCTCTGTTGTGGCAGCCCTTCTGCACCGGGCTATTGGGGATAGGTTGCAGGCGGTCTTTGTGGATAACGGACTGCTACGTTTAGGTGAATCCCAGAGGGTTAAAGAGATCTTTATGGAGCAGTTGGGTCTTAATCTGAAGATGGTGGATGCGGCAGATGAGTTTCTTAAGGATCTTGAGGGGGTTACAGATCCCGAAGTGAAGAGGAAGAGAATAGGTCACCGGTTCATCAGGGTGTTTGAAGAGACAGCCCGGGGGTTGGGAGAGTTTAAGTACCTTGCCCAGGGCACCTTGTATCCAGATGTGATTGAGAGCGTGCCTGTTCAGGGGCCTTCTGCCACTATCAAGAGCCACCACAATGTGGGAGGCTTGCCCAAGGATATGGAATTTGAGCTTATAGAGCCCTTGCGCAGCCTATTTAAAGACGAGGTCAGGGAACTTGGTGAGCTTTTGGGACTGCCTAAAAAGCTGATATGGAGACATCCTTTTCCAGGACCGGGTCTTGCTGTTAGAATAGTGGGGGAGGTTACCGAGAGAAGATTGAGGATACTTAGAGAGGCCGATCGCATTGTGGAGGAAGAGATTGAGGATAGCGGCCTCTACAACGAGATATGGCAGGCCTTTGCTGTGTTGCTTCCGGTGAAGAGCGTGGGGGTTATGGGGGATGAACGCACCTACGATTACGCCATTGCCATAAGGGCGGTTGAGAGCAAAGATGGGATGACTGCAGACTGGGTGCAGCTTCCCTACGAACTTTTGGGCAAGATCTCCAACAGGATAATAAATGAGGTTGATGGCGTGAATCGGGTGGTTTACGATATTAGCTCTAAGCCTCCAAGCACCATAGAATGGGAGTAAACGTGCCGGATAACAACAACGAACCTTGGCTTTCCGAGTATCCTCCTGAGGTTCCCCACCAGCTCTCTTTTCCAAGAGAGCCTCTTTATCACCTTCTTGATAGGGCAGCTGAGAAGTTTGGGGATAGAAACGCAGTTCACTTTTTTGGCAAGCGGTGCTCTTACAACAAAGTGCACAAAATGAGCCTCGCCCTGGCTGCTTCTCTCCAGGAGTTGGGGGTGAAACCAGGG
>JALWSI010000116.1 GCA_027080315.1 bacterium
GTGCCGCTTCGCCTGTAGGTGTAGAACTCAAAGGCCAGCAAGGCCAATCCCGGAATCAAGGTGTAGAGCCCTTCGGCCCCCTTGCCTGCAGCGATGTCGGCTATTCCTTGAATCGCAAGAAGAAGCCCCAGCGCCGTCCACATTATTCCGCTTATGGTAGAGTGATTCATCTACTCCTCCTTCAGTCTCAGAGAGGCGTTGCCGGCAAGATGCCACCTCTTCACCTCTTCCATCTCTCTCTCAAATCCCTGCCTCTGCATCAATGCATAGGTGAATCTTTTGCCCTGTTCAACCCCGGGCTGGTCAAAAGGGTTTATTCCCATGGCCAGTCCGCACACCGCGGTGGTGATCTCGTAGAGCATAAAGAGGGCCCCAAGGGTGAAAGAGTTGAGCCTTTCAAGGCTTATGGTGATGCTTGGTACCCCGCTCTTTGCCAAAGCAGCCGCTGTGCCAATCTGCTCGTTGAGGAGGAGAGAGTGGAGGCTCTTCCCCCCAAGGTATCCTAAGGTCTCCTTTCCGGAGAACAGCCCGGGAATCTCCACGTCCTCTTCCGGGTTTTCAACCCTGAGGAAGGTGACCATCTTATCCTTTGGACCGTCGTTGAAGAGCTGGATCAGTGAGTGCTGATCGTTGGCACCCATGGCGGCCAAGGGGGTCTGGCCTCTGCCCTCTTTCCCAAGACTCTCTGCCCAAAGCTGGCAGAACCATCTGCTGAAACCTTCAAGGCGGGTGAGGTAGGGCATCATAACGGCTATGTTCTTCCCTTTCTTGCAGAGAGAAAGGTGAAGCCCTGCAAGCAGAAGGGCGGGATTCTCTATCCCCGCTTTCTCCTCACATAGCTCTGCCATCCACCTTGCCCCATCCAAAAGCTCTCTCACCGATGCTCCAACAAAGGCTAAGGGGAAAAGGGCCACTGGCGAGAGCACCGAGAACCTGCCACCCACATTGGGAGGCACTGGAAGGGCCTTGAATCCATGCTCATTGGCGAGCTCCCGAAGGGTGCCCTTTTGGGGATCTGTGGTGAAGACCACCTCCTTTTTGGCCTCATACTCTCCAACCCTTTCACTCAGAGCCTTGAACACCACTAAGAAGTTGGCCATGCTCTCGGCTGTACCTCCAGACTTGGAGACCACGTTCACCACCGCCTTTGAGAGATCCACCTCTCTCAAAACCGCTGCGGTCTTCTCTGGATCCACATTGTCTAAGATTCTCAGCTTTGGACCATCACTGGGCAGGAAGGGGTGAAGTGCCTGCAGAGCAGCCTCTAAGCCCAAAGAGGAACCGCCTATACCCACCACCACCAGCCATTCTGGAGGATCTTTTTTTAGTTGATCTACCAGTTGAAGAATGGAGGAGAGGTCCTGATAGGGAAGATCAATGAAGCCCACTTCACCTTCTTCTCTCAGGACCTGCAACTGCTTGAATCCCGCAGCTATCTCCTGAGCCAGGGTCCTTTTCAGTTCATCCTCTTGAAGAGGTGGATCACCCACCTTTAGGGCAGCACCATAGGCTATCTCTATCTTCATCTTCACACCCCTTTCTTGGGCGAATCTAATGCTTTTAATCTTTTTGGGCAACCTTGTCTGTGGTACCTTACCCATGGTAAAATAGGTTTGAAGATAGGAGAAAATGAAGGGGGTAAGAGGAATGATACTTGAACCGTTGAAAGAGCTGAGGATAACCGTGGTGATAGACAACGTGGCCGACCTCATTGCCCAGGGTAACGAGGTCACCATCAGGAGACCTATCTTCTCAGGAGACCAGGTAGCTCCTCCCCTCATAGCCGAGCACGGGCTTTCTCTCTTCATTTCCGCCACGGATTTCAAGGGCAACACCAAACATATTCTTTTAGATGCTGGTCTTACAGAAGAGGGGTTGCCCTACAATCTTAAGCGTTTGGATCTGCCCGTAGAAGAGACCGACCTTGTGGTTCTTAGTCATGGTCACTTTGACCACTTTGGAGCTCTGAAGTGGCTGTATCAGGAGGGGGTGGTTCCCAAAGATGCTCCTCTGCTTCTTCATCCCAAGGCCTTCTCCTTGAGGGGGATAAGAGACCCTCAGGGTGGGCTCCATCCCTTCCCCCAACTGAACAGAGAAGAGCTTGAAGGGATGGGAGTGAAGATCGTTGAGACCAAGGATCCCATGCTTCAGCTGGGGGGCATGGTTCTCGTTACCGGTGAGATTCCTCGCTACACCCCCTTTGAGATAGGGTTCCCCATGGGATACCGCATGGAGAACGGAGAGGCGGTTCAGGATAACATCCCTGACGATCAGGCCTTGGCATTCCTAATTGAGGGTAAAGGCGTGGTGGCTGTTCTCGGCTGCGGCCACTCAGGGGTGATCAACACCCTTGATTACATTGAGAGTTTAACCAAAGAGAAGAGAATTCACGCGGTGATAGGAGGATTCCATCTTTCTGGAGCGGTCTTTGAAGAGACGGTGTCGCCAACAATAGACAGGTTGAAAGAGAAGGGGGTTCGCTGGGTGGCTCCAACCCATTGCTCAGGGTTCAAGGCCCAGTGCAGATTTGCAAAGGAGATGTCTGAGGAGTTCATCTACTGCTGCGTGGGAACCACCTTCGTATTCTCAGCCTGATCCTCCAACACCAAGGGTATCACGCCTCCTGAAACCACCACTCTGATCCCCTCTTCCACCGACAGGGAGAGGGGTATCACCTCCTCTTTGGGCACAACGATCATCATTCCCGAGGTGGGGTTGGGGCTGGTGGGAATGAATACGGTGTAGGCGGGGGATCTTAGATTGGACACGCTGCCCCTAACATCGTTTGTTACAAAACCCATAGAGTAGATGCCCTTGCGGGGGTACTCAACCATCACCACCTTGGTGAACTTGTCTGCGTCAGCGGAGTCTGCCACTGAGAGCACCAACTGCTTTGCCGCAGAGTGGATCACTCTTACTCCTGGTATATGTTCCATGAGATGCTCCCAAAGGCCAACCAGCTTCTTGCCAAAGAAGTTGGTGGCGAAGACGCCCACCAGAAAGATGAAGATCACCGTGACCACCAACCCCGCCCCCGGTATGGGATGTAGGTACTCATGGGGCATTCCGGCCCTCTCAAGGCCACGCATCACCAATGGGATGACCAAGGAGTCCACCTTGCGTACAATGTAGATCACTGTGAAACCGGCCACAAAAAGGGGAACGATCACTGCAAGACCTGCAAAGAAGGTTCGGCGCAGCTTGGCCCTTAACCAGCCCATGGGTTTCCTCCCGTTATTCACCGCTTCTGGTCAGCTCTTCTACTCCCAGATGGAGAAGGAATCTACAAGGAAAGTGCTGAGGGGGATTTTGTTTTTTGCGAAGAAGGAGGCTATTACCAAAGTCACTCCTTCATTTCGGATAATCCCTTGAGTACCAGAGAAAGAGAGGGGCGGGGATTTCCCCGCCCCTGGTTGTTAACGCTTTAGGTTTACTGAGTTAACTTGCTGTTCTTACAGCTGGTACTGAATGCCGAAGCCGATGTAGGTGATGGAGCCATCACCGTCGTAGATGTAGTACTCGTCGTCGTCAAACTTATCGTAGTTGAAATTGAAGTTGAGCATCAGCTTGTCAGTGATATGGTAGTTTGCCGACAATCCTACCTCTATGGTGCTCATCTCAAGGTCAGAGAAGTCGTCCATCTCGTCAAAGGTTGGATGACCCTCTTCCCACTCCTTGGTGAAAGAGCCCCATGCGTACGCTTGGGGAGAGGTGGGATTCATTGCCATGAGCTCTGGGATCCGGTTCTTGAAGCTCACATTGTCAAATCCGGCCTTTGAGTAGGTGTAGGTGATGCTTCCCGTGAAATCCAGCCTCTTGATGGGAGTGAAATTGATAGCAAAGGTGATTGCATGGTAGTCAATGGTGTAATCCACCTCGTCCTTGGCAGCCCCAACCTGGGGCGTGAAGGTGGAGCCCGCTCACCCGTTGAAGAAGGTGAACCAGTAGTCTGTTGTGGTCTTCTCGTGGTAGAAGTTGTAGGCCAGCGACAGGGTGAGCTCCTCAACAGGTGACCACCATGTGCTGATTCCCGCGTTGAACTGCTGGCTCTCCCAGGGAGTGTCGTCGTTGTCCTGGTGGGTGTACGAGATCATGGGGGCGATGGATGCGGTGGGTATGGGCGACCAGTTGAAAGAGAGCTCGGCCTTGTAGGTGTCGCTGGGTTGATTTGTGCCCTCCTGGATCCTGTTCATGGGGATGAAGAAGTCGGCATAGTTTGATGAGTCTCCTATGTCCAGTGAGCTTGCCCCATGGGTGCATACGCATCCCGGGGGGCTGCAGGTTGGGTTGCAGGTGTTGGGATACTGGCAGCTGCCATCGGCAGGGAAGCAGAAGTTGGGCGAAAGGGCAGACTGCAGCACCTTGTCCTTCTCTCCCTTGGCGTGGGGGTATTCAAAAGGATCGTCGTTGTGCTCGTAGGTGAAGCTGAACCTGCCGTTCAGGTTGGCCATGGGGTAGAAGTAGATGGTGCCATCAATGGTATGGATGGTGGGGTCGCCGTAGTCGTACTCGTCAAGGTGGTAGTCTGCAGGCACCGGGTTGATGAGGTCGTCTGTGTTGTCCAGGGCGATCTTGTTGTACTCGTCGGTGAAGGCAGCCCTGTTCTCCCAGTACTGCAGCTTGTTGTCCCTGTCCACCAACTTCAGCCGGTACTCGAGCCTGGTGGTCACATAGGTGTTGAAGTTGTAGTTGGCCGACAGATCAAACTCGGTCACGTCCCTGTCGGCAGCAGACTTTCTGTTGTAACCGAAGTTGGTGTCGGGGGCTGCGTTGATGTAACCGTCGTAGCCCCAGTGGCTACCGGCGTTTGGCAGCAGGCTGTCGGGAGGATTGGGTGCCCCCCCGGCGTCCTTCACCTTAATGTCGTCTGCGTCTATGGTGTAGTACTTGACGCCTGCGGTTACGGTCATGTGTTTCACCGGGTGGAAGGTGATGCGTCCCATGGCGCTCTGGTAGGTCTGGTCGATGTCGTGATCAAGCGCCTCGGTGCGGTCCTTGTCTGTTGCCTTTGAATAGACATACATGCCGGTGAGGTAGGCGTCTTTGAAGATGGCCAAACGCGCCTTCACTGTTTCGGTGTTCTTGTCGGTCTCGGGCACCCGGGCGAAGGGCAGGCTCTCGTACTGGTAGTTCAGGCGGTTCCCAAAGGTTCCCTCCTCGCCTCCCGGGGGTGGGTAGGCAGTGCCGCCGTACTGAGGATCGTATGCAGGGGGATGGTGTGAAAGCTCGTAGAAGTTGTGCATGGTCTCGTCGCTTCTTCTGAAGACCTTGGTCTTGTGGGTGAAGTCAAGGGTGAGGGGACCGTGAATGAAGGTGACGCCTCCCTTGTAGATCTGGGTGGTCTGGTTAACCATCTGTGCCTGTGACACTATGTGGCAGCTTGCGCAGTGGCTCATGGTCATCACCTGGCGGTTCCCCTTCTTGTTGGTGTAGTGGTAGCCGCCGTGCACGATTATGTTGGGGAAGAATGGAAGCTGCAGCTTGAAGTCGCTGCCGAACCTCTTGATGCGGTACATGTAGTCTTTGCCAAAGTTCATGTCTGTGTAGCGAAAGGCCTTGGGTCCGTGGGTCTCCCAGGCCACCACATCGTCGTAGCCCGGGTAGTCAACGAACTTGTAGGAGTCGGGCTGTGGATCGCTGGGGTCGTTGTTGATACCCACAGGTATCTTGAACTGGGGATCGGCCAGGGTTTGAGACTTCTTGATGTAGGGCTTGTAGAACTCGTCGTGGTCTAACCTGTGTATGAAGCGGTCGTACGACAGGCTGACCCTGAATACCCGCGAGAGATCTAAATCGGCCCCGGTATAGAGATCATCGTTGTCTTTGTAGTTTCCTGTGAGGTCAAGGTAGAGATTCTCGTTGCTTCCCTCCACCTTGAGCCCAAAGTCGGGGCTCGAATCTACGCTCTCGTACTCAGCCACCCTGCGTTTCGAGTCGTCTGTTGCGTAGCCGTGGTAACCTGCCGAGAACTCTGCCTTGAACTTAGCAGGTGCCTGGTTAGCCTCTTCCCCGTAGGATAGCACGGGCAGCACCAGCAAGGCAGCCAGTAAACAGATGGTGATTCGCCTAATCATCTTTCCACCTCCTATCGGGTAAGTCTGCGGCCCATACCCGGCCTGGTGTTAGAGGGAAGATTGGATCCGTGAATCTGGCTGTGGCACTCGGTACACTTGGTGGTCATCACCTGCTGAATGTCGTTCACCTTGCCTATGCCGTAGTTGGTGTTTCCAGAGAGGCCAGAGTGGAAGTGCATGTGGTGGCACTGAAGACAGATGAACGGCTCGTTCTGCTTGAGCATGTTGTTTGCCACGGTGCCGTGGGGCTGGTGACAGATGTCGCAGTTCTCCTCCAC
>JALWSI010000117.1 GCA_027080315.1 bacterium
TGGTGTGGCTGCGGCTATAGCCGCAGGAAACTCCGGAGGAGGAGGAAAGCACCATGCCAGCGAAACCAACCCAACGGAGTAGCAGGGGGGCTTTGCTTGGAAAGTGTCAAAGTAGGGACTTAGCAAGAAAGGCCAGGCTTTTTTTTAGCCTGGCCATGTCATTGATCCTTCTCACTGCTTGTTTCTTTCCTCCTTACATCTCTCCAGAAGAGGGCGAGAAGCTGAGCCCTGGGATGGAGAAGAAGATAGAGAAAGAGAGGCAGAGAGCCTTTAATAGCCAAATTGTTTCTCTTGCTGCCACCCAAGGCAGTGGAGAGAATCTCTATCGTTTGGGACCAGGGGATGTAGTGGAGATCTCAATATTTGGCGTTGAGGCCTTGTCAGACATAAAGGTTCGCATTGGGGGAGACGGATATGCCAGCCTGCCTCTGGTTGGTCCCGTGAAACTGGGAGGTATTACTGTAAGGGAGGCGCAGAAGGCAGTAGCCAAGGCCTATAGAGCCTACATAAACAACCCCAAGGTGACCTTCTACATCTCAGAATACCATAACTACAGGGTTTCTGTTTTGGGAGAGGTCAAAAAGCCGTCTGTCTATGAGCTGAAGGGGCCTCGCAGTCTGCTGGATGTTATTGCGCAGGCTGGCGGGGTGACAGACGACGCCGACCATACCATAACGGTGGTTCGTACGGAGAATGGCACAAGGCGCAGCATGATCATTGATCTTGATCAGCTGATCAAGGGCAAAGACCCTACAGGAAACATCATGGTACAGGCCAATGATGTGATCTATGTCCCTCTGGCAGGCAGTTATTTCGTAGATGGTATGGTTAGACACCCAGGGGCATACCATCTCACAGAGCCTGTCACTTTGAGCAAGGCCATAGCCATAGCCGGGGGCATGGTAGGTGGAGCAGATATAAAGAAAGTGGGCATCTATCGCACAACAAAAGAGGGTACCAGAAAACCCATCATAGTTAACCTTGAGGATATCAGAGCTGGTAAGCTGGCTGATCCTGAGATTCAGGAGGGAGATGTGATTCTTGTAGGTAAAGACAGGTTGCAAGTGCTTGTTTCCAAGTTCCTTGGGTTCTTTGGGGTGCATTACAACGCTTACCCCTATAGGTTTGGAGTGGGACGATGAGTGGATCTGAGCTTGTTCCCAACAAGGATGCCCGTGCTCCCGTTATTCAGGGGGAGTGGATGCCTGCAGGGCAAGAGGGCGTGTATCCCGGGGTGCAGGTTTATGGGCCCTACGGTCCCTATGGACCATACGGTGAGCCTGAAGAGACCGGCATAACCCTTAGGGAACTCATAGCCATAATAGTGAGACGCCGGTGGACCATTATCGGCGTGCTGCTGGTGGTGCTTTTGTCGGGAATAGTGTGGTGCTTTAACACCCCTCCCACCTACAAGGCTACAGCTCACATTGAGATCATGCCTCCTCCTCCCATAGCTCCTTTCAAGGATGCAAAGGGTGTGAACTATGTTCCAGATAGCAAATTTTTCCAGTCTCAGCTCTACATATTGAAGAGCAGGGGGCTTGCTCAAAGGGTGGTGGAGAGGCTCAACCTCTACAACAACAAGGCCTTCACATCTCCTCCAAAGGGAATTGGATCCTGGTTTGGGGTGATCTCTTCTACCTTGAAGGATCTCTTCAACCCTGCTCCTTCTACCGAGGCAAAGGAAGATGGTCCTGGTGTTTCTGTTTCTAACGACAGGGTTATGGAGGGCTTGGTGGACAAGCTGCTGGCAGGGCTCACAGTGGCTCCCCCCAACAGCAGAAGGGGAGGAGGTGGGTCTATTGTTGAGATAAGCTACGAAGGCCCTGATCCCAAACTATGCGCTCAGATAGTGAACACCTTGGTTGACGAGTACATCCACTTTGACATGGAGAGGAGAATAGAGGGAACAAAGCTGGGAAAGAAGTACCTTGAGAAGCAGCTTGCCAAGGTGCAGGCGAGGTTAGAGGTGGCCCAGGAACAGCTTAATCGCTTTGCCAAAGAGAACGATCTTGTTCTGCTACGGCCCTCCACTGCAGATGGAAAAGAGCAGGGTGACCTCATATCTGAAAAGCTCTCGGATCTCTTGAAGCAGCTGAATCAGGCAGAGGCTGACGAGATAACCGCCCGTAATAAGTACCTGTACAGTTTAAAGAACGTTGATGACACCGCTGCTATGAGGGGAGACACCACCATAGCCTCTCTACGGACCAAGCTGGAAGAGCTTAAGAGACGCTACGCAACCATGTTGACCACCTTCACTCCCAAGTATCCGGCCATGCAGGAGCTTGCCAAAGAGATTGAGACGGTCAAGAAGGAGATTGCCCAAGAGCGAGAGAAGATAGTTGCCAGCCTGCGTAATCAGTATCTTCTTGCCCACCAGAAGAGGATCGCTTTGCAGAAAGAGGTGGAGGCACAGAAGAACCTGGCCTCTTCCCTTGAAGAGAAGGCAGTTGATTACAATATACTTAAACGTGAGGTGGAGACCAACCGAAAGATCTACGACATGATTCTTACCCGCATGAAGGAGATGGAGGTAGCGGCTGGTATCCAGTCCAGTGCCATCCATCCCATAGATGCCGCCATAGTGCCTTCGCGCCCTTACAAGCCCAACAAACCTCTAACCTTTGCCATATCTCTGATTCTGGGGACCATGCTTGGTCTTCTCTCTGCGGTAGGATTGGAGTTCTTGGACAACACGGTGAAGGATCCAGAAGAGGTGGAGAAGATGCTCTACCTGCCTACTTTGGGTGTTGTTCCTCTGGTTAAGCTGCCCTCAAAGAAGGTGGAGAGGGGAGAGACGGTAGATCTCGTCTCTATTACCGAGCCCAGGGCCCCTGCCTCAGAGGCCTTTCGGATGGTGAGAACATCTCTTCTTCTCTCTTCTGCAGGTAAGCCTCCTCAGATCATCGCCGTTACCTCTCCCCAGATTGGAGCGGGAAAGAGCTTCGTTTCTCTGAATCTTGCTCTATCTTTTGCACAGGCCAAGTCAAAGGTGCTCCTCGTTGACTGCGACCTCAGAAGGGGACGACTTCACAAGGTGCTGAAAGAGGATCTCTATCCTGGGCTTACCAACTACCTTGCAGGCAGGGTTGAGAAGCCTGCAATTGTGCGTGAGGTGGTGAGGGACGAGGTGGTGATCCACTTTGTGCCCACAGGTGCCACTCCTCCTAATCCAGTGGAGCTCATTAACTCCTCTACGTTTGAAGAGCTTTTGGAGAGCTGGAGGAAAGAGTATGACCACATAATCATTGACACACCTCCCCTCATAGGTTTTGCCGATGCCCTTCTCATCGCAAGGTTGTCAGATGGAGCTATACTGGCCTTGCGGGCAGATCAAACCCCTAAACCTGCTGCCAAAAACGCAAGGGATCAGCTGAAGCAGGTGGGTGCCAAGCTATTGGGGACTGTGGTGAATGGAATGGCCACGGGACGTCACGCATACTACTATTCCTACGGCAAGTATCACGGATACTCCCACTACTATTCAAAGGATTACTACAGTGGTTCGCCCTACAGCCTACCTTCCCGCAGCTAAGGAGGGGTCAAAACCCTTTCTGTGGCCCTTTGTGCCGCTGTTGTTGGCGGCTATGCTGATCTCTCTTCAGCCCCTCATGGGAGCGGTTGCCAGACTTTCGGCGGGAGATGATGTAGAGAAGGGGGCTTTAAGAGCCATGGCGGTTAATCCTCTGAATCCTAAGTGGAACAGAATCTTGGGAGTGTTCTACCGCTATTCTGGAGAGCCCTTTAAGGCTTTAGGGTTTCAAGAGGGGTTGGTTCTGAAGGATCCTCTTAACCCTGATGCCTGGATAGACCTTGGGGAGACTCTGCTCTTTATGCACAGGCCTCAGGGGCTCAACATGGTAAAGAATGCCTCTTTTCTTGACCCAACCGATGGTGGCTATCGCTGGAAGGTGTTAATAACCGCCCTTCAAATGGGAAATGTTGAGCTTGCCTCAAGGGAGATGAAAGCATTGCTGCTTTTAGAGCCCTCAAAACGGCCGATCATTTTTCAGCTTGCCTACCGTCTCTTTGAAGGAGACATGAACACGGTTATGAGCAAGGTTATTCCTTTGGATCAGAAGGTTATGGAAGACTTCTTGTTCTATCTGTTCCGACACAACGAGGCGGCTGAAGCCTGGCAACTTTGGCAGGAGCTTGAGCTAAGGGATTGGATTACAGAGAGGGCCCTGAAGGGTATGGTGAGCTTTCTGATGCAGAATCAGGCCTACGGCATGGCCTACTCCATCTGGTCAAGGCACGTGGCAGAGGACCAACCTGGGGTTGTTTTTAACCCAGGGTTTGAGAATGAGCTTTTGGGGTACGGTTTTGGCTGGAGGTGGGAGAAGGTTAGGGGGGTTAGCTACGATCTAAGCTACAGCCAGCACGTTGAGGGGCGCCACTCTTTTCACCTGAGATTTGACGGTGAACACAATCCGGCCTTTATCACTCCATACCAGATTGTCTATCTGGCAGAGCCTGGAAACTATATTTTGAGGGCCTTTGTTAAGACCAGATCAATAACCAGCAGTGAGGGGCCGTATCTCTTTGTGCAGGGACAGAATGGGGCTGTGGCCAAGGGACCCAAGCTGAGAGGGGATAACGCCTGGAGAGAAGTGCTGATTCCCTTCTCTCTTGCGAAGGGAGACAATGCGGTTGTGATAGGAATAAGAAGAGATAAAAGTCATAAGCTGAACCGTTTTCTGGGTGGAGAATTGTGGATAGACAAGGTGAGCATAGAGCATCAGGAGGAGAATGAAGAAGAAGGAACTGGAGGAGCTGCTTGAGGAGATCCTGAAGAGCAGGGATATCTTCAAGGTCTTCTTGGGGCTTAAATGGCCACCCTCTGAGGTACTTGAAGGGATAATGAGGATTCAACATCCCGATGCCAAGGGGGTGATCTCTGCTGTAGCCAGAAAACACAAGGTGGGCAGAGACTATCTGCTGCAGCAGATAGACCGGATTTTGAGGCAGCTCAAAGAGATAAAAGAGAACAACCCCTACAGCATACTGGGGGTGGCCCCAGATGCGTCTCAGTCTCAGATAAAGGATGCCTGGAAAGAGAAGGTACGACAGTGGCATCCTGATAAGAACAGGGATAGGTTGGAGGAGGCCCAGAGAAAAACCAGAAGGTACAACGAGGCTTACGAGCTCTTACGTGATCCGAAAAGAAGATTGACTTACGACAGGGCCCATCTACCTTTGATCATCCTGCTTCAGGGGTTAGAGATGTCTAAATTCTTCTCCAATGAGGATGATAAAGCTTCAAAAGAGAGGGTATCCCCTTCTTCAACAGATACTCCAACAGAAAGGAGAAGAGGGGGATTTTTGAAAAAGATCCTGAAGCTTGCCATTGTTCTCCTCTGTTTGGCCTCTATTGGAGCCTGGGCTGGGCATTACGGAGTGAACATTCTCCTCAAAAGAGAGAGAGGGAGCGAAAGCAGAATAGCTGCAGAGGACGATCTGAGCATCACTCCCCCAGTGGCTACGAAGAGGAATTTGGCAGCACCATCTCTTCCTGTTGAGGATAGGGGTCTTCCTGAGGAGCTGAAAAAGGTGTTGAAACCGCATTCTCCTGGGTCTCACAGAAAGGAGGCGGTAGCGAAGGTCTCTTACCACAAAGATGAGAAAATGAGCCAAAGGACTGAGCGGCCTTTGATAGCCGTTGCCCCTTTCGTTGAGAAGAAGGGTGAAGCTGAGAAGGATCTTAAGCAGCCAGAGAAAAGGTCAAATAAGTCTGTGTCTCAGAAGCTTTTGGCCAAGGCATCGACGGTTTCTAAGCCCTTGAAAGAGAAGGCCGGAGTTGGAGGGTCAGAGGAGTCAAAGGTTAAAAAAGAGAAGAAAAAGGAGTCTAAGGACGAATCAAAGAAGTCTAAAGCATCAAAAGCCACAAAGAGGACTAAAAGGGGGATAAATAGCAAGAAGAAAAAGAAGACGAGGGTTGTTGTAAAGAAGACATCTAAACCTGTTGCGAGCAAGGTGAAGAGGAATAGTCATACCGGAGAAAGTGAAGAGAAGGTTGACGAGTCTCTTCTTGCAATTGTGCTGAGAGAGTTGAAGGGAACAGAAGAGGAAGAAAAAAAGGATAAGGATGAGACCAGAATGGCAGCATCTCATACCCATTCTCCTTCCAAACTGGTGAAAAAGGAAAAAGAGAGGCCCCAGTCCCATACTCACAAAGAGAAACCCAAGATTGCTAAGGATGAGGTTAAGGAGGCTTCTCCTGAGAAGACGGGTGAAGGTAAGGAGAGACCAACAAAGGTAGCTTCCACCTCCACCAAGAAGCCGCTTGTGGCC
>JALWSI010000118.1 GCA_027080315.1 bacterium
GCCCAACATCTCTTGAAGAAGCCTGAGATCCAGACCCCTCTCCAAGAGATGGGTGGCAAAAGAGTGCCGTAAGGTGTGGGGAGAGATTTTCTTTTTGATACCCACCTTGGCAGCGTACTCTTTAACGATCTGCCAGAACCTCTGTCTGGTAAGCCCTTTGCCCCGGCGGTTCAAGAAGAGATGGGGATCGTTACCCTTCACTATCTTCTCCCTATGGGGAAGATAAGCCTTCAATGCGGACCACGCAGCCATCCCCACAGGCACCACCCTCTCTTTGCTGCCCTTACCCCAGAACCTGATAATCCCCTTGTTCATCTGCAGGTTGTCTGTGGTGAGACCAACCAGCTCAGACACCCTTATCCCCGTGGCGTAAAGCATCTCAAGCATGGCCTTGTCTCTAATCCCCAAAGGATTGGAAAGATCAGGGGCATCAAGCAGGGCATTCACCTCTTCTAAACTGAGCACATCTGGAAGCCTCTGCCACCTTCTGGGGGCATCCACAGAGAGGGTGGGATCGTCCTCCATTATCCCCTCAAGGACCAGAAAGCGGTACAGGCCCCTCACAGCAGAGAGTCTTCGCTGAATGGTGGCAGGAGAGAGCCCAGAGCCAGAAAGATAGGCGAGGTAACCTGAGAGTGCAGCAGGGGTAGCGGTATCAAGGGTGGCTCCCACCTCTTTGAGAAACTGGAGGTAATGGGAGAGATCGTTCTGATAAGCCTCCACCGAATTTGGAGACAGTCCCTTCTCAACCACAAGGTGCTGCAGATACTCTTCAAGCACAGAGGGCATTAAGAGGCCTCCGTAGCCTCGTTGAGATAGACGGTTCTGATGGGGAATGGAATCTCTACACCTTCCTCTTGGTATCTCTTGTGAAGGGCCTTTATGAAGTCGTGGCGAAGGGCAAACTTGTCACCAAACTCCTTGCTTTTCATAATCACGCTAAAGTTTATGCTACTATCTCCAAAGGTGTGATAGCGGATAAAGGGAGGAAAACTCTCTAAATCAAGGCCGTACCTCTCCATAACCTCTTTGGCCACCTCAATGGTGACCCTCTCAACCTTATCAAGATCGCTGTCATAGGCCACACCAACCTGAACTACCACGGAAAGCAAGGGATCGGGAAGGGAGTAGTTCACAATGATGGCAGAGGAGAGCTTTGAGTTGGGAACCACCACCAGGTTGTTGCCCATCTGGCGCAAGGTGGTGTTGCGCCAGGTGATGTCCTCAACATAGCCCTCCTCTCCAGAGGAGAGGGAGACGTAATCTCCAACACGAATCTGCCCAGACATAAGCAGATGTATTCCTGCAAAGAGATTGGACAAGGTGTCTTGTAGCGCCAGGGCCACCGCCAAACCACTAACACCAAGGGCGGTGAGCATAGGAGTGATGGATATGCCAACACTCTGCAAAGCAATGAGAACCCCAAGGATAAGAATGAGGATTCGGGTTATATTGATGAAGATGGAAGACGAGGGAATCCTGAACCTGTGGGAGTAGAGCTGGGTTAGACCAGCCCCAACACTGGCAGCGATCCACGAGAAGGAGACTATGAGAAGCACCTTCACCACCTTGAGCATCACCACCTTGAGATCCTCAGGCATGGGGAAGAGAGGAATGGCAAACATACATCCTGCCAAGAAGAACCAGGGCACAACCATGCCACCGGCCATGTTGACGATTATGTCGTCCCCCTCCCACCTGCTTTTCTCAACCATGTTCTCAAGCTTTTTGAAGACATAGCGTTTGAATAGATACCCGAAGATGTAGGAACCAATAACCATGGTCAGAGGAATCCCGTAGGTCACGGCAATATGCATGGCCTCGTTAGTTGAATGCGGTAGCTTCATCATCTCCTCCCAGCAGCGGTTCTGATCTTAATTGCCACAGGGTAACACCGGCTGCTGTTCTGGGCAACGGGTAAAGGGGCAAGAACATCACACAACGGTCTGGGACATAACTCAATCACAGGGAATCAACCACAAATCCTGCTGTGAAAGAAAGAAAGATGGAATCCATAAATAACCAATGATCCCAGAAGTGGAATTTAAACCCCTTGAGTGGCTCTCGGGATTTTGAAAACCCAATCTCTAATACACAAAAACAGATACAGGCAGGGGATATTCTTAAGATCCCCTGCCCAAGGTTAAATATCGTTAAAGATTGTAAACCCTCTCTCCCGGCAGCACGGTGATACCGTTTGAAGAGAGGAGCTCAATGGCCTCGTCCAAGTGCTCAAACTTAAAGATGAGCACCGCGTTTCCTCCGCTTCTCTCAACAAAGGCGTACATATACTCAACGTTGACCCCGTTCTCAGAGAGCAATGTGAGAATGGTGGCAAGCCCCCCTGGTTTATCGTCCACCTCAACAGCAATCACCTCTGTGATTCCAACAGTGAACCCTGCCTCTTTCAGTACGCTTTTTGCCTTCTCTCTGTCGTTGAGTATAAGTCTGAGGATGCCGAAATCGGTGGTGTCAGCCAAAGATAAGGCCCTTATGTTGATCCCGGCATTACCCAGAACCTTGGCCACCTCGGCCAGTCTACCCGCCTTGTTCTCTAAAAAGACCGATATCTGCTCAACCTTGTAGCTCTCGTTCCCCATGGCTCCCCTCCTCACTTCTGGTTGTTAAAGATCTTCCTGTTGTCAATTACTCTCTTGGCCTTGCCCTCAAACCTCTGAAGGCTCTTGGGCTCAACCATCTTAACCCTGACAGAAATGCCAAACATCTCCTTGATATCCTTCTCAAGCTTGCGCGAGATGCTCTGCAGTCCCCTCACGGTATCACCAACCTTGTGGAAGAGCTCTTCGCTCACCTCCACTTGAACCTCCATAATGTCCAGGTTCTCTTCACGATCAACAACAATCATGTAATGAGGCTCAAGTCCCTCGGTAGAGATTATTGCCTCCTCAATCTGGGAGGGGAAGATGTTAACTCCCCTGATGATGAGCATGTCGTCGGTTCTACCCCTCACTCTATCCATGCGCACCATTGTACGGCCACAACGACATGGCTCCGGGATTAGACGTGTGATATCCCTTGTGCGGTAACGAAGCACAGGAAATGCCTCTTTGGTGATGGTGGTGATGACAAGCTCTCCGTACTCACCGTAAGGCAACACCTCCCCTGTGTCGGGATCAATAATCTCAGGAATGAAGTGGTCCTCAAATATGTGGAGTCCATGCTTGCCCTCTGTACACTCAATGGAGACCCCTGGGCCGATAATCTCGCTCAAACCGTAGATGTCTATGGCATTGATATTCCAGCGGTTCTCTATCTCCTTCCTCATCTCCTCAGACCAGGGCTCGGCCCCGAGAACCCCCACCTTCAGCTTGGTTCCCTTGGGATTCATTCCCTCTTCTTCGGCAACCTCGGCAAGGTGAAGGGCATACGAAGGGGTGCAGGTTATGGCGGTGGATTGAAAATCGCGCATGATCATCAACTGTCTCTTGCTCTGTCCTCCGGATATGGGAATAACCGTGGCTCCGATCTTCTCGGCCCCATAGTGGACACCAAGTCCACCTGTAAAAAGGCCGTATCCGTAGGCGTTTTGAATAATGTCGTCCTTTCCTATCCCAGCAGCCATAAGCGAACGAGCCATAAGTTCTGCCCAAGTCTCCACGTCCCTTCTTGTGTAACCCACCACCGTGGGTTTCCCGGTGGTTCCAGAAGAGGCGTGTATTCTCACCACCTGATGCAGGGGCACGGTAAAAAGCCCAAAGGGATAGTTATCACGCAAATCATCCTTGGTGGTAAAGGGGAGCCTCTGGAGATCCTCAAGAGACTTGATTGAGTCAGGGGTAACCCCTGCCTCGTCAAGTTTGCGACGATAAAAAGGCACCGTGGCGTAGATCCTCTCTAACATGCTCCTCAGCCTTTTAACCTGAAGAGCCTCCAAGGCCTCCCTTGGCATGGTCTCGTATTCTTCGTTCCAGATCATTGGTTCCTCCTCCCACTACGTCCAAACCTAAAATCCTTGTTTGCAGATATGCCGCTCTTATCATCTTTGCTTCTTTTAGAGAAGGGCATGGAGAGGTCCTCTCCATAATAGCTCACCACCATATCCTTTGTTATCAAGCCCTTCTCCATCAGCTCTTGAAACGACCTTTTCATGCTTCGGGAGCCAAAACGGCCTTCTGTCTCCAACAGGCTTTGAATCTGGTGAATCTTGCCCTCGCGAATGAGGTTCTTAACCCCTGAGGTGGCAATAAGAATCTCAGAGGCCAGCACAAACCCTTTTGGAGTGGGTATGAGCATCTGAGATATGATCCCCAACAGCACAAAAGAGAGCATGTATCTTATCTGAGCCTGCTGCTGGGCGGGGAAAACCCCTATGATCCGGTTCACCGTCTCAACGGCGAGATTGGTGTGAAGTGTGGCAAGGGTTAAATGGCCCGTCTCTGCAATGGTAAGAGTGGTGAGTATGCTCTCAAGGTCCCTCATCTCTCCCACAAGAGCCACATCTGGATCCTGCCTTAAGATGTATTTGAGAGCATCGTTAAAGGTGGAAACATGGGTGCCCGTCTCCCTCTGGGTCACAACTCCCTTCTGGGACTCAATCACGTACTCAATAGGGTCCTCAATGGTGATAATGTGTTTGGCATATGTACGGTTTATCCAATCAATCATTCCCGCCAAGGTGGTGGTTTTGCCGCTCCCTGTTGGTCCTGTCACCAGAATCAGGCCTCTGGGCTTAGATAACAACCGTTTCATGGTATTTACAGGAAGTCCCAGCTCATCAAGAGGAATGGGCTTCTCAGGCAGAACCCTGAAAGCGCCTTCCACCCCTTTTCTCTGATGAAAGATGTTGGCCCTTATTCTCATACCCGAGGCAGAGAAGGAGAAATCCACCGTCTTCTCTCTCCGATAGATCTCAAGCCTGTTCTCGGGTATCAACGCCTCACAGATCTCCTGGGTCCTCCATGGAGCCAGAACTTCACTCCCCTCAAGGGGCATAAGCTTTCCTAAAACCCTGATTCTGGGAACCTCGTTGGGAATGATATGAAGGTCCGTTCCTCCCAAGTCACGGGTAGCCTCAAGCATACTTAAAAGCTCAGCCAACACCCACCTCCTAAGCTCAGGATTCTCACAAACACCCCACAATAACCCTCTCTCTTCACCCCTCAGGTATCACCATTTTTACAAGACCACCATATTCATGCCAACTGAGCACATCTACCCGCTACTGGGTAAATACCCGACCCCCCCTTAATTTGACAAATAGAACGTCTAAGGGTAAGAGATAGACATGCCTGAAAGAAGACGGCTCTTCTTGGGAATTGACTGTTCTTCTCCCTGGGGGGGAGTGGCCCTGTTTGACGAGGTTAAGGTGGTGGGTTCCGTATGCGTAGAGGGGAGCAGACACCACCCTTTTCAGCCTGTTCAGTGGATAGACGAACTACTCTCTTCCCTTAACGCCAGCCCTGAAGAGCTGGCAGGGGTGGGCGTCACTAAAGGTCCGGGGGTGTTCACCGGATTGAGGGTTGGGTTGGCAGTGGCAAAGGGGCTGGCCTTCTCATTGAACATTCCCCTTTACACTATGACCTCTTGCGAGGCCATTGCCCGTTGTCTGCCAATAAAGGGGTTGATCTGCTCCCTGTTGGACGCAAGGAGAGGAGAGTTTTATGCAGCCACATACAGGTGGAATAAAGGCGTGATAGAGCCGCTAACCGAGGTTATGCTCCTCTCCAAAAAGAGGGTGAAGGAGATGGAGGGCAAGGTGCTCTTCGTGGGCCCAGGAGTTACTGCTGCGGAGGTTGAAGGGGTGGATCTGCCTCTACCTGTTGCTGCATTGGTGGCAAGATACACATGCGATATGGTGAAGAAAGATAAAGAACCCGACGATCCCTCATCTGTGCTTCCATCCTACATCAGGCTCTCAGACGCGGAGGCCAACAGGGGAATCCAGGTAGTATGAGCCAGGTGGTCACAACAGAGGTGAAAGAGGTTGAGATAAAAGACCTTCCTCTGCTTGCCTCCATCCCAGGCGTAGAGAAGGGATGGGGGATAGCATCGCTAACCAAGGAGTTTTTGACCCCCTCTTCAATCTTTGGGGTAGCTAAGGTTGATGGAGCAGCCGTGGGCTATGCGGTGCTTCAACTGGCAAAAGAGGAGGGTTATCTCTGCAATATCGTCGTGCATCCCAGCTTCAGAGGGCTTGGCTTAGGAAAGGCCCTTCTGGAATGGATGATTGAAGAGGGTGTTAAAAGGGGAATGATGAGGCTTATCCTTGAGGTCAGAGAGAGCAACACCGTGGCTCAAGGGCTTTACCTTTCAATGGGATTTAAAGAGATAGGGAGAAGACCCAGAATGTACTCTGACGGCGAGACCGCCGTGGTTATGGAACTGAGAACAGCCAACTTTTGAGATGGGGAGGAGACCACCATGACCGAGGAAGAGAAGAGAATAGTTGAAGAGCTGATGGAGAAGCACGAGGAGTTCAGAAAGCTGAAAGAGGAGCACGCAAAGCTGGAAGAGCAGCTTGAGGAGATCTATTCTTCAAAAAAGTACTTTGCCCCTGACGAAGAGGTTGAGGTTAAGACCATAAAGCGCAGAAAGCTACAGCTTAAAGACCAGATGAACGTGATAATAAGCAAGGTGAAAAAGGGAGAGATCGTTCTTTAAGCCCTGAAAGCCTTTACGGGCTATTGAGCCTCTGAGACACCGCCCTCAATAGCCCGTTGAAGGTGTATTCACTGGGCACCACATGAACGGGAACCCCAAACTCCTCAGCTTTGGCCTTGGTGACGGGGCCGATACAGGCTACCACTTTGTCTTTTAGCCAGTTTTTAGCATCCATACCCATTATTTCAAGGAAGTTCACAAGGGTAGAGGGGCTGCTGAAGGTGAAGACATCCGACAATAGTACCTCTCTCTTTAACTCTTCTGGCGGATTGGCCCTCACCGTCCGGTAAACGGTAACAACATCCACCAAAGCCCCCGCCTTTTTGAGACCATTGGGAAGGGTATTTCTCGCAACCTCGGCCCTTGGTAGGAGTATCTTTGCCTCCTCTATCTCTCCCTGTTCTTTCAAAGCCTCCAGAACGGATTCAGCCACGAACTCCTTGGGAAGAATATCCACCTTTAACCCAAGATCCTCCAAGGCCTTGGATGTTGCCGGTCCTATGGCGCATAACCTTAGAGAACCAAGACGAGAGATAGGAACCCCGGTCTCTTTCATTCTCTTGGTAAAGAACCTCACCCCGTTAACGCTGGTGAAGATCACCCAATGGTAAGATCCCAACCCTGACAGGGCCCTGTCCACAGGCTCCCAGGTGGTGGGGGGCACTATCTCTATGGTGGGAAAGACCACAGGGATACCCCCTGCTGCTTTCACGAGGGACACCGTCTCTTCAGCCTGCTCAAGGCTTCGGGTTATCACAACCCGCTTGCCTTTAAGGCCCAACTCAGCGCACCCTTCTGCCAATCCTGTTCCACCTAACCCATTTCAAGGGATTCTTACCGTGAAAGTTCCACGAGAAGTAGATGATGAAGGCCTTTCCTATCAACGCCTTTCTCTTCACAAACCCCCAGAATCTGCTATCGTAGCTGCTGTCCCTATTATCTCCCATCATGAAGTAGCTGTTAGGGGGCACCACCACAGGACCAAAGTTGTCCCGGGGCTGAAAGGCCGCAGGAAGAATCCTCTTGTCCTCGTGGATAACATAGGGCTCTTTTAAGGCCTTGCCGTTACGGTAAACCACCTTGTCACGAATCTCTATCTTATCCCCTGGAACGCCTATGATGCGCTTAATGTAATCCTTCTTCTTGTCCAAAGGGAATCTGAAGACCACGACATCACCGTGCTGAGGGTCCTTGAAGTGATAGATGAACTTGTTGACCAGTATGTGGTCACCCACCAGAAGGGTGGGAATCATGGAGCCAGAGGGAATCCTGAAGGCCTGTACAATAAAGGTGCGAACGAAGAGGGCAATGATGAGGGCTATGAGGATAGACTTGGCGTAATCCAAGAAGACCTCTTTAAAAGAGGCAGCCTCTTTCACTTTATCTGAACTCATCTCTCCTCCTTCAGTATGGATAAGAAGGCCTCTTGAGGAACCTCAACCTTTCCTATCTGCTTCATTCTCTTCTTACCCTTCTTCTGCTTCTCAAGCAGCTTTCGCTTACGGGTTATGTCTCCGCCGTAGCACTTGGCGGTGACGTTCTTCCTCAATGGCTTAACGGTCTCTCGGGCGATTATCTTGCGGCCTATTGCCGCCTGTATGGCCACTTCAAAGAGCTGCCGGGGAATGAGCTCTTTCAGCCTCTTTGCAAGTTCTCTTCCCCTTCTCTCCGCATGGTCCCTGTGCACAATAATCGAAAGGGCATCAACGGGCTGGCCGTTTAGCAAAATGTCCAATTTCACCATATTGGCAGGGTGGTATCCGGCAAACTCGTAATCCATAGAGGCGTATCCCCTGCTTAAGGACTTAAGCTTGTCGTAGAACTCCACCAGAATCTCAGAGAGGGGCAGCTTGTAGGTGAGCATCACCCTCGTTGGGTCAATATACTCCATGCCCTCCTGAATTCCACGCCTTTCCGTGAAGAGGCCCATAAGGGAACCAACAAACTCCGAAGGGGTGATAACCGTCACCTTCACCATGGGCTCTTCTATGGTTTCTATCTTCTCTGGTGGCGGCATATCTGTGGGGTTGTCAATGTAGATCACCTCTCCATCGGTCTTCTTCACCCTGTAGATCACAGTGGGAGAGGTGATGATCAGCTTTATCTCAAACTCCCTCTCCAGCCTCTCCTGCACGATCTCCATGTGAAGCATTCCCAGAAAGCCGCACCTGAATCCAAACCCCAAGGCTGCAGAGGTCTCAGGCTCAAAGGAGAACGAGGCGTCGTTGAGGCTGAGCTTCTCCAAAGCGTCCTTCAAAAGCTCGTAGTCTGCCGCTTCAACAGGGTACAAGCCGGCAAACACCATGGGCTTCATCTTGGTGAAACCGGGGAAGGGCTCATCGGTTGGGTTGCTGGCCAAGGTGATGGTGTCTCCCACCTGGGTGTCACGGACCTGCTTTATTCCAGCAATCAGGTATCCCACCTCGCCCGCAGAGATGCTCTCAACCTTCAGCATCTCAGGAGAGAAGACCCCCACCTCTTCAACCAGAAACCTCTTTTGGGTTGACATCAGGAGGATCTCATCTCCCGCCTTCACCTCTCCGTCTATCACCCTGACCGTGGTGACCACTCCTCTGTAGTTGTCAAACCAGGAGTCAAAGATGAGGGCCTTTAGAGGAGCCTTCACATCCCCCTTGGGCGGAGGGATCCTCTCAACCACTGCGTTTAGCACCTCCTCTATGCCAATACCCTTCTTCGCACTGACCAAGAGGGCCTCCTGGGCGTCTATGCCAAGCACCTGCTCAATCTCCTCCTTAACCCTGTCCACATCGGCACTCGGCAGGTCTATCTTGTTTATCACCGGAATGATCTCAAGGTCGTGTTCTAAAGCGAGGTAGAGGTTTGCTATTGTCTGGGCCTCCACCCCCTGACTTGCGTCCACAACAAGAAGGGCCCCTTCGCAAGAGGCCAGACTGCGAGACACCTCGTAGGTGAAGTCAACGTGGCCTGGGGTATCTATGAGATTCAAAACGTACAATTCACCGTTGTAATGGTAGTTTATGCGCACACTCTGGGCCTTTATTGTGATACCCCTCTCTCTCTCAAGGTCCATCTTGTCCAAGTACTGGTCCCGCATCTTCGTGCCCTGCACCGCCCCTGTGCGCTCAAGGATCCTGTCTGCAAGGGTGGACTTGCCGTGGTCTATGTGGGCTATGATGGAGAAGTTTCTCAGGTGCTTCTGGTCAACCGTTTCCACTCTCTGGCTATTCAACTGTTCTCTCCAGATACCGCTCAAGATCCTCTATGGTCTCAAACACCTTGCTGGCTGTTATGCGAACCACCCAGTTCTCCTTCATAGGGGTTATTGCCCAGACCTCTACCCCACTCTTGTGGGCTTCCCACATCTCTACTCCCGTTCCCATGCTGGCTGTGGGAAGATAGGCCACCACCAGCTCTGAGCCCTTCACGAGATCAATATGGTAATTGAAGGTGTTGATCACCTCCTCAATGGGATACTCAACGGAGTTGGGATGGTTCTCTACGGGACAATAGACCTCGCGATTGGGGAAGGCCCGCTGCAGGATCAACTTAAGCCTGTTGCGGTAATCCTGGCTATGAATATCCTTTCCCCTGCAAGATCCTTGGATAACCCCTGCTATGAACACCCTCTTCTTGATCATGGCCTCCCCTATTACTCCAGCCACTTAACAGAGGCAAGCATACCACTATGGAGTCTTCTTCATGGTGTTAAGCAGGATGAGTCCCTGAAAGAATGGAACAGACCCTAACCACCTGCGGCTGCACTGAAGAGGAACCGCAACCACGAAACAGGAGCCGGAGAGAACAACCCTCCACTTGTAACACTACGGGCCAGGGCATATCATCCCTCACATGAAGGAAAAGCTAAAAGAGGCCATTGGACTTCTATCCGAAGTCATCGTTGGCAAGAACGACACCGTTCTCATGGGCCTTGCCACCCTTCTCGCTAAGGGACATCTACTCCTTGAGGACCTACCGGGCACGGGAAAGACCACCTTTGCCCTCGCCCTTGCCAAGGTTACAGGGTGCTCTTTTGCCAGGGTGCAGTTCACCAACGACCTTATGCCTTCAGATGTGGTGGGTACAGAGATACTTATACCCCAAGAGGGGAGATTCGTCTTCTCAAAAGGACCGGTCTTCAACAACCTTCTATTGGCCGATGAGATCAACCGGGCCACTCCCCGCACCCAAAGCGCCCTTCTTGAGGCCATGGGAGAAGGAAGGGTAACAGTGGGAGGAGAGACCTACACACTCCCAGAGCCATTCTTTGTGATCGCCACCCAGAATCCCCTTGAGCTTTACGGCACCTTTCCCCTGCCAGAGTCTCAGCTTGATCGCTTCATGGCGAGACTGGAGATGGGGTATCCGGGACGGGAGCTTGAAGCCCAGGTAGTCTCCCACGACGGGCACTACCAGAAGGCCAGAAATCTCCCGGCGGTACTCACAGCCCAAGAGGTGCTGGAGATACAGGAGGAGGTAGAGGGGGTGAGGGTTGACGATAAGATTTTGGACTACCTCATGGAGATAGCCCTGTGGAGCCGTGAAGCCGAAAGATTCAGGTTTGGCCTCTCCACCAGAGGGGTGATTGCGGTGAAGAGAATGGCCCAGGCCTTTGCCTACCTTGACGGTAGGGGATACGTGGTACCTGACGATGTCAAGAGGGTGTTCCCCTATGTGGCCTACCACAGGCTGGTTCCCCCAGGTGAGTATGTGGGCAGAGAGAGGCTTGAATACCTGAACAGGTTCATCAACTCTGTCCCTGTTCCTCTGTAGCAATGGGACTCAGGTATCGGGTAAGGATAACCCGGGGCGGCTACATCTACATAGGACTCACCATAGTCATTGCAGTAGGGGCAGTAAACACTGGCAATAATCTACTATACCTGATATCCTCTTTGATGTTGTCTGGAATGCTGGTGTCAGGTCTTTCTTCTCTGCTCAATCTGGCGGGATTGCATCCCAGGTTGATCCCCCCAAAAGAGGTCTTTGCAAACACAAAGGCGCCTTTTATGGTTGAGCTTGAAAGAACCATGCCCCTGCCTTCGGTGCTCCTAAGGGTCTCAATTAGAGGAGAAGAGGCAAGGGGCTGTTTTGTACGCCAGAAAGAGAGAGTCAGGGTGTGGCTCTCTTTTGAGAGCCGGGGCGAGCACAGGATCTCGCAGCTTGAACTGAGCTCAGGCTTCCCCTTCGGTTTCTTCGTTAGAACCAGGTACGTGAAACAGAACCTCAAGGTTGTGGTCTTTCCCAAGCCCATCCCTGTGCCCTTAGAGGTACAGGGAGATTCAGGAAAAGGCGAAGTCTCAGCGGTGCTCAAAAAGGGGGATGGCGACGAGATCATCGGGCTCAGGGAGTACAGAGAAGGGGACCCACCGAAACAGATGGACTGGAAGGCAACCGCCCGCAGGGGAGAGCCCATGGTGAGGGAGATGACTTCTGTGGGAGGAGACGAGCTTGAGGTTCTGGTTCAACCAGGGGCGAGGGAAGAGGATCTGAGCAGGGCCGCCTATCTGGTGGTTGAGGGCCTTAAGAGAGGGTACAGGGTGGGACTGCGCATAGGTGAAGAGAACCTTGGGGTGGGCAGAGGAGAGGAGCACAAGCTAAGGCTCCTCACAGCCTTGGCCCTGTGGTGAAGAGAGTGAAGCTGAGAAGAGAAGAGTATCCCCCTTTGGCCATAAGCCGCCTTCTCATCTACTCATCCCTCATGGTTGCCCTGGTCACCATCTCCCGGGAGGTCTCCTTGGTCTATCCCCTTGTTGCAGCCCTCTTCATCCCCCTTGCACTCTTCATGGATGAGAGGGGATGGTACCCTCTCTCCAACCGCTTCATCACCGCCATAACCCTCATTCTGATCCCGGTTCTTCTCTACGGTATCCACCTTGAGGTGATCTTTGAGAGGTTCTCTCGGGTGATCATGCTTCTGATCGTTGCAAAGCTTCTCGCCACCAAGCAGCTTAGAGACTACCTGCAGATCGCTCTCTTCTCCTTGATGCTGATGGCGGCAGCGGCTGTTGGCCAGTGGGGTATCTCCTTCGCCCTTCTCTTAACCCTCCACTCCTCCCTTCTACTTCTGGGTCTCATATTTCTCTACTCCTCCACCGAAGTTGAGAGACTGGACAGAAGAGGGCTCTCAACCTTGACCCTCTGGGGAGTTTTGATGACCTTGGTCCTGCTCCCCGCCTCTTTGCTCTTCTTCTTTCTTCTGCCCCGTCCCAGCGTGGGGTTCATTCCCGGGTGGGCAGGGGGAAAGACCATTGTGCGCACCGGTTTTGGAGAGACCGTATCTCCCGGCACCGTGGAAAGCATAAAAAGGGATCCCTCAGTAGCCTTCAGGGTGGAGTTTCTCAACAGAGAGTCCCCTTTACCCAGCAGCCTCCTCTACTGGAGAGGCAGGGTTTACGGGGGCTACAACAGAGGTAAGTGGTTTGCACTGAGATCCCAAAATAATAGTCCAAGATTATCCTTGTTATCAGGAGAGATTTTAAGGTACCGGGTCTTTCTTGAACCCTACGAAGGCAACGCCCTCTTCACGTTGGGAGTGCCTGTAAGGGCCACTTCAAAGATGGGTAGGATCCTACGAAAAGGGGGATACACCTTGGCCTTAACCCGCCCTGTTGAGCGTAGGATATCCTACCGGGTTGTCTCCCGAACGGTAGAGGCAATCCCTCAGGACATCCCCCCTGAAGAGTTCCTGAAAGTACCTCAAAAGGTGAGAGAGGCCCTGCAACCCCTGGCAGAGAGCCTGGGCAGGGACGAAGAGAATCCCATGGTTGTGGCAAAAGAGATTGAGCTCTACCTCAGAAAGCACAATAGGTACTCTCTACACCCTGAGTCTGAAGGCGAGTACCCCGTGGTGGACTTCCTTCTGAACCACAAGCCAGGCCACTGCGAGTACTTTGCCAGCGGCATGGCCATTCTTCTTCGCCTCAAAGGGATCCCTTCTCGCCTTGTGGCAGGGTTTTTAGGAGGCAGCTGGAACCCCGTGGGGAACTACTACATTGTGAAGAACAGCGATGCCCACACCTGGGTGGAGGCATGGATCCCCTGGTTAGGATGGGTACCCTTTGATCCCACCCCACCCTCTTCAGCAGGGGCTATTGGGAAGCCAACCAGGCTTCAGAGAATCTTGGACTACCTGAGGTTCCAGTGGTACCATTGGATAATCAACTACGATTACCAGAAACAGGTTGGCCTGTTCCGCAAAGGGCTCTCCCTCATCACCGGAGGAGGTAAGCAGCCACACCTGAAGGAGAGAATGCCGGACAAGAAGACCCTAAGAAAGGTATTCACAGGGGTGGTATTGGCAACCCTGATGCTTCTTCTGATCCTATGGTGGAGAGACCGCCCCAGAACATGGGGAGAACGGCTTGATAGGGTCTTGAGAAAGAAGGGGTATCAAAGGGCTCCAGGTGAGACCCTTCTTGAAGTGGCCCAGAAGGCTAAGCTGGAGAACAAGGAGTTTTCAGAGAAGCTGGAGAGGGCCATTAGGCTCTACTACCGCTCAGAGTTTGGCGAAGACGAGCTGGCAGCAAAAGAGCTAAAAGAGGCGGTAAAAGAGGTGGAGAGGCTGTGAGGCGCAAGGCCGTTGAGCTAACCCTATGGGGGATTGCCACTGCCCTTTGAGCCCCGAGGCTCAGGAGAAGAGGGGGATTCGGGTAACTTATCCCTCCCTAAGCCATCTTCTTGCTTCAAGGCCCTTCTTCTCTTTTCAAAAAAGAAGAAGCCTAAGATCACTAATCCTGCAAAGGCGTATATTGACGACTCCATAAAGGTGCTTTGAAAGGCATGGCTCATGGCCTGCACATAGATGTCGTACCCCAGAAGGGCCTTGGCCTTCTTCATGGCCACCTCTGGGCTGAAATAGGGTGAGACCATGCTTGCCCACTTATGGACATAGGCCTGAACGTAAGAGAGGCTTCTGCTCTGAATGGCACAGGTCTCGTCGTAGTGGAAGACGATGTTTCTCTCCAAGGAGTTGGTTGCAAGGGCGGTTCCAAAAGAGCCCCCGACAAACCTGATGTAGTGCATAAGGCTCACCCCAAGGTTGGTCCTATCCCCCAGCTCCTTCAGGGCCAAGGTGGTCACAGGGGCAAAGAACATACCCATGCCTATCCCGTAGGGGACCGTGAGCAGACAGCTCTTCCACTTAGGGGTGTAGTAGTTGAGGCTGGGCAGGAAGAGCCAAGCCCCTACGGAGAGCACCACCCCAGAAGCTATCAACACCTTCTCTGGACCAATCTTATCGCTAAGGGCCCCGGAGATGATTGAGAAAAGCCCCACCATTGTGGCCAAAGGGAGCAGGTGCAGCCCTGTGTCAAAGGTGCTCAAGAATCTAAGGTGTTCGTAGTAAAGGGGAAGCAAGTAGAAGACCTGATACATAGAGAGGCCAAGAACCACGAAGTAGATGCTGAAGGCCGTTTGAAACTCAGGAATCTTGAATATGCCAAAATCTATTAAGGGCTCCTTTGAGAGGATCTCTGAGATGCCGAAGAGGAGATACCCCACAGCCGCCACAATGGCCAGTTTGGTGATGAAGAGAGACTCAAACCAGCCCTTCTGCTGCCCCTTAGAGAGAAGGGTCAAGAGGGAGATGGTTGCAAGGGATACGAGAAGAAAGCTTGAGATGTTGATCTTCAGCCTCTCCCTCTGCTCCATGAGTTTGGGGATGAAGAAGATGGCGGCTATGATGTTGATGATCCCTATGGGCACATTGATGAAGAAGACGAAGTGCCAGGTGATGCGGTCGGTTATGTACCCCCCTATGGTTGGGCCCAAAGATGGGGCAAAGCTCACAGCAAGGGCGTAAATCCCCATGGCGAGGCCCCTCTTCTCTGGGGGATAGATGGTGAAGAGCATGGTCTCTGCAGTGGCAACCAGGAAGGCCTCGCCGCATCCTTGAACGGACCTGAATAGGATCATCTCAGCGAGATTGGTGGCATGGCCACAGGCAAAGCTTGCCCCTGTGAACAGGCCCAAGCCGAGAATAAAGACCCATTTCAGACCAAAGGACCTTGAAAGGGCCTCAACCACCAGAAGGCCAGTAGCAGCCGCCATCATGTAGGCGGTGATCACCCATTGAACCCCGTAGAGATCCGTTGAGAGAGGGGCCATTATCTTGGGTACAATCACCTCAACTATGGTTGTGTCCAGTATGGCCATAAAGACCCCAACGATGATAATCACCGTGAGAAAGCCCCTCTCAAGGCCTCCTATTCTCTCGTGGATGGGAAGGGTGGCCTCCATCATCTCTTCCTTTTGATCTCTATCTCCCCTCCCATACCGATCACCAGCTTAGAGACATCACCCTTGGTGATCCTGACCTTAACCTGCATCCTCTGAACCACCTTGGTGAACTCACCGGCAGAGATATCCCGTGGGACAAGGGCGAACTTGGCGGCAGAGGTAGGCAGTATCTTGTCCACAACCCCCTGGTACTCCTCGTCTGGAAGGGCATCTATCCTTATCTTCGCCGGTGACCCAGGCACCACTCCTCTAAGCTTGGTCTCCTCAAGAAGCACCAGGATGTATATGTCCTTAGGGTCAACCAGGGCGTACACTGGCCGCCCTGGGGCCACCACGTCTCCCCTGCTTGCGTACTTTTTTGCCACCTTGCCGTCTATTGGGCTTCTCAGTTTGCAGTACTCAAGGTTCAGTCTGGCATCCTTCAGCTTCGTCTCAAGGACCTTGATCTTTTCGCTCAGGGTGGCAATAGCCGCCTCTGTTTCACCAACCCTCTTCTTATCCGCCACAGCCATCTCCACCCCCCTCTTTGAGGACGACAGCTTGGCCTTCAGGGCCTCCATCTTCTTCACAAGGGCGCTTCTCTGCTGCCTCTTTGCCCTTAGCCTGGTGTCTATGAGCTCAAATCTTCTCTTTGCCACTGCCTTTTCCTTAAAGAGCTCCTTAAAACGATCTCTGTCTCTCTTGAGCTGGGCAATATCCGCACTCAGGGCAGAGATATCGGCCTTTAAAGCATCAATCTCTTCCTCAATGGCCTTTACGCTGTCCTTCGCCATGTGAACCTTAAGCTCAGTCTGCTGGCTGACCCTGCTCAAGGTTATCTGAAGCCGATCTCTCTCCTTCTTGGTGGCCTCAAGCTCCTTCTCCAAGGCCTCCACGGCAAGCCCATAGTCGGTGGGGTCTATCTCTGCCAGCAGCTCACCCTTTTTAACGCTGTCTCCCTCTCTCTTTGTGAGCTTGATCAGCCTTCCGGCAACCCGTTTGAATCCCAGATTGGTAATATCCTCGGTGTCCACAAAGACCGCATTCGTTATGGCGTAGTCCATCCTGCGCTTTATCATCCATCCACCGTAGAGCAGCACAGCAAGGGTGACTGAGGTAAGCACAAGAAGGGCGATCTTTCTCTTTCTGTCCAGCCTCTTAAAAAGCCCCTTATCCTCTGTTCTGCCATTCTGGTTCATTGCTCAACTCCTCCGTAAAGCCTTTCCACCTCCACGAATCCACAGGACCTTGCAAGGGCCGCCAAGGCCAAGTGGTAGCCGTATATGGCGTTGTTGTAGTTGTTCTTTGCCGTTATCAAGGCGTTCTCTGAATCAATCACGTCAGAGGACTTCACCAGCTGCTTGGAGTACTGTAGCTTTGTGATTCTAAGGTCTTCCTGGGCCTGTTTCAGAGCGGCCTTGGCAGTCCTCATATTCTCTTTTGCCACCATAACCGCTGCATAGGCCCTTCTCACCTCAAGTCTAACTAAGTCTTTCAGGTGTTGAAGCTCGGCAGCTGCAGCCAGATGGTTCGCCTTTGCCTCTCTCACCCGATCCCTTCTACCGAACCAGTCAAACACCAGAAGATTGGCCCTGATACCCAGAATGAAGTTCTCTCTGTTGGTGTACTCGTTGTTATTGGCAAGCCAGTTGTCTCCGTGCTGCTCATACCTGCTGAACACGCTTATCTGGGGATAGTACTGGCTCTTTGCCAACTTCACACCCAGTTTTGACTCTTCCACAATGCCCTCCACCGCCTCTATCTCTGGGTGGTTCAAAAGGGCCTGTTGGTAGAAGTGATCAACATCTGGGATCCCGCTATCAACGCCATTCTCAAGGGAGAAGGATAGTTCGTGAGGCTCAGCCAACCCCTTAACTCCCATAAGGAGATTGAGATTGACCCAGTTGGTCTTAAGCTCTTCTTCTGTGTAGGTGAGCCTCTGTTTAGCTCCCAAAAGGGCCACCTCTGCCTTAAGAACATCGTTGTAGGGCACAAGCCCCTGTTTGTAGTAGCTTCTGGCATCTTTCACATGGGCCTTGAGCTGAGCAACATTCTCTCTTGCGGTCTCCACATTTCTCTGGGCCAAGAGCACATCGTAGTATGCCTTGCGCACCAAGAAGGCCACATTCACCCTCACAGCCTCCTCTTCAAACCCTGTTACCTTAACACCCAGCTTCTCAATCCTTTGCAGGCTCTCAAGGTAGAAACCTGTGAAGACGGGCATGGTGGCCTGTATGCCCCATTTCACATCCTGATGCTCTCCCAACTTCACCTTGTTGGGCACGGTTAAGGGGGGCATGTTGGGCAAAGAGGGAAGCTTAAGCTCATCGCTGTAGTGAAAGACTGCATAGGGCTCCTCTTTAAGATGGGCGTATCGGTAGTCAAAGGTGATTCTGGGCAGCCTCTTGGTGAAAACGCTTCTCTCCCGGTTTCTCTGGGCCTCAAGGCGATAGGCAGCCTCCTTGACCAAAGGGTTCCTCTCAAGGGCCATCCTCACCGCCTCATCCACCGTTAAGGACCAGGATGCTCCAGGAAGCACAAGAAAGAGCAGAAGAAAGGCCAACACCCTCTTCATGGCCCATCCTCCCTGAGCACAGAACCCAAAAAGAGCTCAATGGCCTCCTCTGAAGAGAACTGGAAGCCTTGATGAATAGACTCCTGGATAAGGGCGTTCATCATCCCCTCAAAGGCAAGGGAGTAGAATCTGGGAGAGCGGTCTTTAAAGATCCCCTTATCTACACCCTCGGCAAAGACCCTCTCCAGTTTAGCAAGGTACTCTTCGTAAAGGGCCAGCACCCCCTCGCTAAGGGTCTCTTTAACCCCGAATCGGGCCTCCCAAAGCACAGAGTAGTAGAGCCTTATGAAGTCGGAATAGGCGTGCAGGGTGGCTATCTTCACCTCCACGAGCCTTTTAAGGGTCGCCAGAGGGTCAAGTCCCTCATCAAAAACAGAGGTCACCCTTTTAGAGATCTCCCTTGCCTTCTCAAGCACGATCTCTTCGTACAGCCTCCTCTTGTTGGGGAAGAAGCTGTAGAGGGTGCCCACCGCAAACTCCGACTCCTTGGCTATCTCACGCATAGAGGTGGCTTTGTAGCCCTTTTGAGAGAAGAGACGGAGAGCCGCTTCCAATATCTCCCGCTTTCTCTGTTCAAACTCCCTCTCCTTTCTACCCATCAATGAACCTCCATCTCAAATTGTGAACAAATGTTCAATAAATGAGATTACTTTGCCCGTCAAGAAAAGCTTTTAAAACTATTGACCTCCGGTAATCAGGACATGAAGCCGGTCTTAATCAGCCAATTCCCCTTTGCCTTTGAGCTCTTCAATAAACTTCCTGCTATCCAGAACCCTCAGCAGTGGAAAGAGAGGCCCATTGCTGTAGAGTTCAAGGACGGTGTTCTGAACCTCCTGATTGGGAGAAGCGGTGCAGTCCCTCAGGATTATTGAGTAGAAGTCGTTGCTCACCGCGTCCAAGGCCGTGGTGAGCACACAATAGGGGGTTGTGATTCCGCATACGGCAACGGTCTCCACCTTCAGGGTCCTCAGGGTCTGGTCAAGATCCGTCTTGAAAAAGGCAGAAAACCGCCTCTTCTCAACCACAAGGTCCTCTGGAGATCTGGCAATCTCCTCAACAACTCGGCACCCTTCCGTTCCCCTGATGCAATGTGGCCTAACCCTGGATCTGAAGAGAAAGTCCTCTTTCAAGAAGCTGTCGCAGGCAAACACCACAGGGGCTCCAACTTCTCTGCAGGCAGAGATGACCCTGTTTATCTGAGGGATAATGGCCCTGCCAGCAACCGCCACCTTTGAGCCACCCTCAAGGTTATCCTTCAGCATGTCCACCACTATGAGGGCAGCTCTCATGATCTTCACCCTTTTAAACGGGATTCAAGTAGATGGCTCACCAGGCGGTCCATCCCCCGTCTATCACCATGCAGTGTCCAGTCATGTAAGAGGCCGCAGGAGAGGCCATAAAGAGGGTGGCATAGGCCACCTCTTCGGGTCTTCCAAACCTCTTCATGGGAATTCTGTAAAGGGTCTCTTCCTTCAGCCTCTGATTACCCGCGATCCCTGAGGTCATATCTGTTTCAATAAATCCGGGGCAGAGGGCGTTCACCCTTATACCAAAAGGCGCCCATTCTGTGGCCAAGGCCTTGGTGAAGGTTGTTAAAGCCCCTTTTGTTGCAGTGTAAACCGCAACCTTGGGCAGCCCTATGATCCCCCCTATTGAGGAAACGTTAACAATAGAGGAATCACCAGCGGCCTTGAGGAGGGGAAATGCCAAATAGCAGTTGTGAAACACCCCTCTCAGGTTCACCGCCAACATCTCGTCCCAATCCTTCTCATCTGTCTGATGAAACAGGCGGTAGTGTGGGCTAATACCCGCGTTGTTCACCAGTAGGTGAAGCTTTCCAAACTCCTCCTCCACCCACTTGAACACAAACCCCATCTCCTCTTCAGAGGCCACATCTGCCGCTTTGGGAAAGGCCTTACCACCCTTGGATGCAATCTCCCTTTCCAGCTCCTTCAATAGGCCCTCTTTTCTGCTAACCATGATCACCTGGGCCCCTGCCTCGGCAAGCACCTGAGATATAGACCTTCCAATCCCTCTGCTCGCCCCTGTCACCAAGGCAACCTTATTGTCCAAGCGAAACGAATTCTCCATGGCTACTCCTCCAAAAGCTCCTTAAGGACCTTCTCCCTGTCTTCGTCTAAAGCAGGAGGAAGCTTTCGGCATTCAAACTCCGCCCCAGAGATTTTTAAGGGAGGCGCCACAAGGGCCAGTTCTCCCTCTTCTGGATGGGTCACCTTCCATAGCATATTTCTGGCCTTAACCTGAGGATCCTCCATCACATCCTTAACCGAATTCACGGGAGATATTAGAAGGTCCTTGGTCTTGTTTGATAGCTCTACCCACTCAGCAAGGCTTTTAGAGCGGAAGATACCCTCAATCTCTTCAACAACCTTTGGATCCTCAGAGAATTGATAGGGCAATAGATCATCTCTTTTCACAGCCTTGCAAAAGATGCTCCAGAACTTCTCCTCCAAGGCCCCTAAAACCACATACCTGCCGTCTGCGGTCTCGTAAACCCTGTAACAAGGGGCCCCACCACTCAAGAAGAAATCTCCCCGTGAAGGGGCGGTTCCCATGGCGGACTGCTGGACTATGTGAGTGGGCAACCACGAGAGAACAGAATCCATCATGGCCACGTCAACAAAGGAGCCTTCCCCCGTATTTCTGGCTTTGATCACCGCGGCCAAGATCCCGATAGCCGCCCAGAAGGCTGACGTCAGGTCCGCCAACTGAATGGCAGGAATCACAGGAGGTCCGTCTTTCAAGCCTATCTGATCAAGCACCCCTCCAATAGCAATAAGATTGATGTCGTGCCCTGGCTTATCCTTATTTGGTCCCGTCTGGCCAAAGCCTGTGATTGAACAATAGACCAGAGCCGGGTTTTCCCCCTTAAGCTGGTTGTATCCCACCCCCAGCTTCTCCATCACCCCTGGGCGAAAGCCCTCCATCACAACATGGGCATTTCGGACCAGCTTCAGTAAGATCTCCCTATCCTTCTCGTCTTTCAGGTTAAGGGAGATGCTCTCTTTGTTTCTGTTAACAGCATAGTAAAAAGCGCTGTCTTTCCTCAGCTTGGGTTCAAACTCCCTCATGTAGTCCCCCGGTGGAGGGGGTTCAATCTTGATCACCCTGGCTCCGAGATCCGCCAGAATCATGGAGCTGTAGGGCCCAGGCAGAAGCCTGGTGAGGTCCAACACCATAACACCTTCCAATGGCAGCATGATCACCTCCAGATGTTTTGAACTACATGGACACTATGCCCCCTATGCAAAATTTTCTCAACGCCGACACTCTCCTAAGGCGATAACCACAGCGATCCCGTTTTGACCGGCAGTAGTTAGAGTGGTATAGGAAAGATAACGGAAGTTGAAGAGATAGGGCCAAGGGAAATTAGATAAAGTAAAGGAAGAGTGTTATCAGTCGTTAAGATAAACTATAAAATAGCTATTATAAAAGGAGACTGTAGGTAGAATATAGAATTATACTAAAAAATTAAGTTTGGGAGAAACATGCAGTGATAATAAAGTTTTCTCGGAACGCAAAGAGAAGAGCAAAGTTATATAACATACCTAAATCAGTAGTGGAAAATGTCTTGGAAAATCTTAATTTAAAGAGTGGTAAACACGAGATAGTCAGAGAAGTAGCAGGATTCAAATATCCAATAAAGATTGTTGTAGTTGTTGAAGGAGATATTATCACAGTAATAACAAACTATCCATTAAAGAAAGGGGTGAAAGAATGAAGGTATATTACGATGAAGAAGTAGATGCTTTATACTTAAAGCTGAGTGATCAAAGTCCAGACGGTGTTATTGAAATAGAAGAAGGCATAAATATTGATACCACTGATGACGGAAAGCTTGTAGGAATAGAAATACTAAAAGCCTCCCAGAAGATGGATATCAACACAAT
>JALWSI010000119.1 GCA_027080315.1 bacterium
ACAAACCAGGAGCTTGCAAGAATAGCCACCCTTGGCAAGGGAGAGGGGGAGCTTTTCTTTATCACCACCGAGAAGGATCTGGTGAATATGCCCGGTCCGCCGTATCTTCCCAATCTACTTGTGGCTAAGCTCTCGGTGAAGATACCAGAGGGGGTCGTTGAGATTGTGAAGAGAGCGGTTAATGCCTATTATGCCCCTTGAGAGGTGAAGAGTGGGAAGAGAAGAGGAGTTTCAAAGCTTTGGAGAGGCGTGGTATGTAGCCATCACCAAACCCCGCCACGAGAAGGTGGTGGAGGATATGCTGCGGAAGAAGGGGGTTGAGGTTTTTCTTCCTATCTCGCAGCAGATCCGCAGGTACAGAAGCGGCAGAAGAATAGTGAAGCTTCCCCTCTTTCCCCGCTATCTTTTTGTCAGGTTTGATCCCAAGGAGACCCTGCTTTACCACCGCATTCTGGACGTTCCAAGCCTTCAGGGGTTTATTCGCACCAAGAGTTCAGGGGGTATGCTGCTGCCGGCTGCTGACGAAGAGGTGGAATCGTTGAAGCTGATAGTGGCCTCTGAGATACCTGTGGCGGTTTTTAACGAGATGGAGGAAGGCCATAAGGTTAAGGTTCTTGAGGGACCTTTGAAAGGGGCCATTGGTGTGATCTCTCATATTGACAGAGATCAACTGAGGCTGACAGTGAACGTCACCCTTCTTGGTCAGTCCGTGTCGGTCACCCTTGGCCCCACCCAGGTGGAACCCCTTTAGTAATGAGCTTCTTCTGGGCGCTTTCTCCAGTAATCCTCATCTTCGTCCTTGTGGTCTTCTTCAAGATAGACCTCTTCAATTTGGCTGTGGCCTCTTTTCTCTACACCGCTGCAGTGGCGATTCTGGTGTTTCATACAGAACCAAAGGTTGTGGCCTTGGCCTCTCTGGATGGGGTGTTAACCACCCTGCCTCTGTTGTTGGTGGTTTATTCGGGCATCCTCATCTCCCAGTTTCTGCTTGAGAAGGGCTCTTTGCAGAGGCTCACCAAAAGCTTCTCCCAAGGTGTGGAGGGAGAATTTAATAAGTCGCTACTCATTGGAGCAGGCTTTGGAAACTTCTTTGAAGGGGCAGGGGTTATTGCCGAGCCTGTGGTGGCTCCCATGCTCTACTCTGTTGGGGTATCTTCAACGGGCTCTGCCATATTGAGCATTCTGGGATACGCGGGGCTTATGCACCTTGCCTTAGCAGGGGTTATTGTGACGGTGCTTGCCAATGTCACCTCCCTCTCCTCCTATCAGCTTGCACTGAGTCTGGCGCTTCTCTCCTTTCCTGCAACCCTCTTTCTCTACCTCACCATTCCCCTCTTTCTTGGGGAACTTAGCGCCACCTTGAGATATGCTCCTATCATCTGCCTTCTCTCTTTGGTGATCTCCCTGTTCGCCTATCTCACGGTGAGGTTTGTGGGCTTCTCAATTTCTGCCATGATGGGAGGAATCGCTGGCATAGCCTTTCTCTTTGTGGTTTACAAAGCACGTCCTACCCTTTCTCGTGAGATGGTGAAAGACACTGCCCCATTTTTGTTTCTGTTTATCTCTCTCTTTTCTGTGAACATGATCGGTCCAGTTCATGATCTTCTCGCCCATAAACTCTCTTTTCAGGTGGCGGTGCTTCCCATTCATTCAATAACCTTCAGACCCCTTGCCAACGCCTATCTCTACCTCTTTGGGGCCTTTCTTCTCTCGTATCGTATCTTCTCTTCTCAAGAGGACAGAATTCTCGGGTACCTTGGCACAGCCTTTGGCAAGGCGGCTAAGCCCCTGCTTAGCATGGCCATATTTGGAGCGGTGGGCTCGGTGATTGCCTTTTCGGGGTTTAACCCAGAGTCTCACTCTTTGGTTCTCTCAAACAACATGGCCCATTGCTTGGCTCAGGGGCTGATAAGATCAACAGGGGGCTACTATCCCATCTTTGCCCCCTTATTGGGGTGGATGGGCACCTTTCTCACAGGCTACGGTGTGGCATCAATCATGCTGTTTGGAAAGCTGCAACTGGCAACGGCGAATATGCTTGGGGTCTCAAAGGTGCTGCTTGCCTCCTTACTCACCGTTGGGGCGAGCGTGGGAAGTATCTCCAGTCCATTCAAGATAGCCATAGCCTCTCCCCTGTGCGATGCCGTGGGCAAAGAGAACGAGATTCTAAGGCTATCAATACCTGTGGGCATAGGGGCCTCTTTGCTGGTGGGAGTTGCGGGCTATCTACTTGGCTAATCTCTTCTCGGTGCTTGTTGGATCCCTTAAATCCACCCACCCTGAGAAGGTTTTATCCCAGATTCTCTTGCTTGGAGTGAACTCCCTACCCGATTGAATTGTGGATTTTAGTCGGCACTTTCATCCAACGGCGATGAGAGCTACGGTGGCTGCTGCGGCTATTCCCTCTTTTCTTCCAACAAATCCCATGCCTTCGGTGGTTGTGGCCTTTATGTTCACCCTGTCAGCTGGAATGCTTAGGAGCTGGGCCACCCTTTCTCTCATCTGCTGGCGGTAAGAGGAGAGCTTTGGGGTCTGGGCCATGATGGTGATATCCGCGTTGAGTACCGAAAATCCCTTTTCTTCAAGCATCTCAACCACCCTTCTTACAAACCACGAGCTCTCCCTGCCCTTGTGCCTCTCATCGGTGTCCGGAAAGTGTACTCCGATATCTCCCATGCCGGCGGCTCCAATAAGGGCATCACAGAGGGCATGCAATGCTACATCTGCATCAGAGTGTCCCTCAAGCCCTTGGGAGTGGGGGATCTCTACCCCGCACAAGAAGAGGGGCCTGTCAGGGCAGAAGGAGTGGGCATCAAATCCCCAGCCCACCCGGATGTCTGGTGAAGATGCCCTGTACCTCTCCAGATCTTCGGCAAAGGTGATCTTCTCGTTTTGCGGGTCTCCGTCAACCACTGCCATAGGGTGCCCCAAAAGCTCCACTGCCGAGGCGTCGTCTGTTATGGGTAGATCCTTCTCAATGGCCATTCTGTATCCCTCAACAATAATCTCTTTGCTGAATGCCTGAGGGGTCTGCACCGCCCAGAGCAGCTCCCTCTTCATGGTCTTTACCACCTGGTTATTTACCACCTCTTTTATGGTGTCCCTCACTGGTACGGCTGGAATGGCGGCCCCTGCCTCTTTGGCCTTCTTTATCACCCTTAACCACAGCTCTTTTGAGGCGAAGGGGCGGGCGGCATCGTGAATCACCACAAGACCTGTCCCTTCCGGTAAGCGCTGTAAACCATTCCACACTGTATCCCGCCTTTCGTGACCGCCCACAAACACCTCCCCGATGTCGGGGGCGTATCTCTCCACCATCTCTTGGGCTAAGGATAGACGGCTTGGGGAGACTCCAAGAAGGATCCTGTCAACCATTCTCTCTCTTTCACAAAGAGAGAGGGTATGGGCCACCACTGGCATCCCCTGCACGGTGGCCCATTGTTTCTCAACCTTTGCTCTCTCTCCCCTACCTGCAGCGAGGAGGATGAGCACCCTATCCATTTCTTGAGTTGCGCTTCTGCTGCACCACCTGACCCTCGCCGTGACGGTGATGCCTTTTCAGGTATCTCTGGTAGCCGTCCCGGTCCATGGTGGGATCCAGATTCTCTTTGGTGCGACCGAATATCATTCGGCCAGAAGCGGTTTGGAGCAGACTGGTCACCACCATTCTCACCTGCTTGCCGATGTACTGGCTTCCGTCCTCCACAACTATCATGGTGCCGTCTTCAAGGTATCCAACCCCTTGGCGAGGGTCCTTTCCCTGGCGCAGAACAAAGACCTCCATCTCTTCCCCCGGCAGATAGACGGGACGAAGGGCGTTGGCCAGTTCGTTCACGTTAAGCACGTCAATTCCCTGCACATTGGCCACCTGAGCCAGATTGAAGTCAGTGGTGATAAGCTGGGCCTTCAGCTTGGCGCACAGCATAACCAGCTTTTCGTCAACCTCTTTCACCTCGGGAAAGTCTGTGGAGTCAACCCTCACCTTCACAAAGCGGCTCTCTTGAAGCCTCTTCAGAATCTCCATCCCCCTTCGGCCCCTGTTTCTGCGCAGTGGGTCGTGGGAGTCTGCAATGTGCTGAAGCTCCTTCAGAACAAACTGGGGTATTATTAGCACCCCTTCAAGAAAGCCAGCGTCTATCACATCGGCTATCCTGCCGTCTATCAAGGCGCTGGTGTCAATCACCTTGGGAGCCGGCCCTTTGAAGCCCATCTTGGCAGGAAGCTTTGCTACCCCTGGTTGCTTAGAGAACTCGGTAACCTGAAAGAGCCGCAATCCCAGAGCCCCACCAAGGTATGCGAAGCACAACCCCACAAAGACGTTGAACAACACGTTAGCGCTGTTTGACTTAAAAGATATGTGCACAATGCCTATTACCTGGTTTGAAAGAATAAGGCCTAATAAAACCCCCAACAGCGCTCCGGTTATCATCTTGAGGTTGAAGTCTCGCACCACCTTGGTTATGCCATGAACCACCAACAGCCCAACCAGACAGCCTGCCCCTGTGCCAAGGGCGGGGCCCAGCATGGGCTGATTGGGAAAGAGGGCTATCTGCTGGCCAGTGAAGAAGCCCAGCAGCCCTCCCAAGACCACAATTGATATTCTCAAAAGCAGCATCCACATCTTACTCTTCGCCTTCTCCTTTCTCCATCTCCTCCTCTTTCTCAAAGATGGCTCTTAAGGTCTCGTTGGCCTCCTCAATGGAGATACCCTTGGCCTCAGAGATCTCACCTGCGAGAAACTGTTGAGCGTTCTCTAAAAGCCTGCGTTCGCCAAAAGATAGATCCTTCACAAAGCGAAGCTGCATGAGGTCCCGGTAAACCTCTGCCACCTCCTTTATGTCTCCGCTCTTCAGCTTCTCTCCGTATTCCCGGTGCCTCACCGTCCAACTCACCTTCTCCTTTGTGTCGGGGGCAGGGGCCTTCTGGTGAAGGATCTCTAAGATGGCATCAACCGACGAGTCGTCTATCACCCTGCGCATTCCCACCTTCTCTGCCTTATTCACAGGAACCCTGATCACCGCGTTGTTCTCAAGGATTCTTATGGTGAGAAACTTTGCAGAGATCCCCATGACGCTCATCTCTTCCACCTTCTCCACTATGCCCACCCCCTGGGCCGGATAGACCACCTTATCTCCTGTTTTGAACATTACTTCTCCCATTATCCTCCTTTCTCCTCAAAATTGGCGGGGACCATTATGGCACAATTCTATGGCATCTTCAATCCTCTTCACGCCTTTGAGCTTTACACGCTTAGATCCTTTCCACTCTAACTGGTCTAAGCTCTTGTGGGGAAGCACTACCTTCTTGAATCCCATACGAACCGCTTCCTGGATGCGCTGAATGGTTCCTGGTACCATTCTAACCTCGCCTCCGAGTCCCACCTCTCCAAAGATGACCCCGTGGTTGAGAAAGGGGGTCTTCAACCACGAGGATACCATCGCCATTGCTATGGCGAGATCCGCGGCAGGTTCGCTAAGCCTTATTCCCCCTGGTACGTTAATGTAGATATCGCAATGCGAAAGGTGGAATCCCGCAACCTTCTCCAGCACAGCAGCCACCAGCGCCACCCTGTTGGCATCTGCTCCCATGATCACCCTTTTGGGTATCCCTGAAGACTCGTTACTCACCAAGGCCTGCACCTCTAAAAGCAAGGGGCTATTGCCCTCAAGGGAGGCTGTAACAACAGAGCCAGGGGTGTTTGGGGTACGGTCTTTCAAGAAGAGCTGCGAAGGGTTGTCTATCTCCTTCAACCCCCTTTTGGTCATAACCAGAACCGCCATCTCCAAGGTAGGACCGTAGCGGTTTTTGGAGACCCTGAGGATCCGGGTTGCCCCTCCCCCTTCCCCCTCCATTCTCAAAACCACATCCACCATGTGCTCCATGCTCTTGGGTCCAGCTAAGGAGCCGTCTTTTGTTATGTGTCCCACAACGATTCCTGTTATTCCCTCTCTTTTGGAGATCTCCATGAGCCTTGAGGTGCACTGACACACCTGTGAGACGGAGCCAGGGCCCCCTCCTGCATCCTCAACATAGACCATCTGGATAGAGTCAAGCACGAATAGCTGGGGTTTAACAGAGAGAAGGGCCTCCTCAAGCACCTCCATTGAGCGTTCGGAAACAACCAGGATCTTTTCTGAAAGGGCGTTGAGACGAGAGGACCTCACCTGAACCTGATCCACCGTTTCCTCCGCCGAGATGTAGAGAACCTTCAGCTCCTTT
>JALWSI010000120.1 GCA_027080315.1 bacterium
GGTTGAGATTGTCACCCAGGAGAGCGGAGGGCCAGTGGTGGAGATCTTCTCTTCAATGGGCATGGAGGAGATGGACATAAACTTCAAAGACATGCTGGGGAACCTTATGCCCAAGAAGTCAAAACGGGTGAAGATGAAGGTGAAAGAGGCCCTTGAGATGCTTGAGAAAGAGGAGGCCCAGCATCTCATTGACATGAACAAGGTGACCAAAGAGGCCATTAACCGGGTTGAGCAGAGCGGTATGGTCTTTATTGACGAGATAGACAAGGTGGCAGGCCGGGAAAGCACCCACGGACCCGACGTATCCCGGGAAGGGGTCCAGAGGGACCTGCTTCCCTTGGTTGAGGGCACCACGGTCAACACGAAGTACGGACCCGTGAGAACCGATCACATCCTCTTCATTGCCGCAGGGGCCTTCCACGTGGCCAAACCCTCGGATCTCATCCCAGAGCTTCAGGGAAGGTTCCCCATACGAATAGAGCTGGACTCTTTAACAACAGAGGACTTTGTTCGTATCTTAACAGAGCCCAAAAACGCCCTGATAAAGCAGTATAAAACCCTTATGGCCACAGAGGGGATAGAGCTCACCTTCACAGAGGAGGCCATACGAGAGATTGCAGCAATAGCCGCAGATGTGAACCAGAGAACCGAGAACATAGGTGCCAGAAGGCTCTACACGGTCATGGAGAAGCTGCTGGAGGACCTATCCTTTGAAGCACCCAATCTCTCTGGCCAGAAGGTGACAGTTGACATCAACTATGTGAGAGAGAAGCTCTCAGACGTGGCCCAAGACACCGATCTCAGCAGGTACATACTGTAAAGGTGGTAGAGTTGGATCCCTCAAAGCTCAGCCATACCCTGCAACAGATCGCCATTGCGGCGCCTCCGGTGCTTTTTGCCATCACCACCCACGAGGTTGCCCACGGATACGTGGCCAATCTTCTGGGAGACCCCACAGCCAAAGATGCCGGGAGACTAACACTCAACCCCCTCAAACACCTTGACCCCATAGGCCTGCTGGTCTTTGTGGTTACAAGGATAATAGGCTGGGCCAAGCCTGTGCCCATAAACCCTTTCAACCTTCGGAACCCCAAAAGAGACATGATGATCGTGGCAGCTGCAGGCCCCTTCACCAACGCCGTCCTGGCTGTGGTCTCGGCCCTGCTCTTCAGACTAATGATTCACATTGACCCCAGGGTGATCCCGTTGATCAGCGGGTTTTTGAGGGGACTACCCCTACCCTCTCTTCAGGGCTCAACGCTGATGATAACCTTTCCCTTGGCTTTAATTCTCGGCATGAGCGTCATGATCAATGTGGCCCTCTGCATATTCAACCTCATACCCATCCCCCCTTTGGACGGCGGAAGGATAGTGACAGGCCTTCTTCCACGCAATCTCGCCTATCACTACGCAAAGGTGGAGCCCTTTGGAATAATAGTGGTTGTGCTGTTGCTCTTAAGCGACACCTTCAACCACGCCTTCTCTCACACAATCTGGAGGATCGTCTTCACCCTCATAAGCTGAGAGGCTTAAATAGAAGCCATAAATCGCCTTGTTTTACGGTCTATCTCCCTAACATCCTCAAGGGTCTCCACAGGGGCATGGGGGATAGAGGACAGGGCCCTTTCTACCCAGACAGGGATGTCGCAGAACCCTATTCTGCCCTCCAGAAAGGCGTACACCGCCTCTTCGTTTGCCGCGTTCAACACCACTGTTGCAGCCCCCCCTTCACTGAGCGCTTCATAGGCGAGCCTTAGAAGTGGAAACCTGTTGGTGTCTGGCTCTTCAAAGGTGAGCCCTGTCAAGGATGTAAGCTCAAGGGGTGTTGCCCCGCTCTCTATCCTTTGGGGGAATCCAAGGGCGTAAGAGATGGGCATACGCATATCCGCAGGCCCCATCTGGGCAAGCATGGCACCGTCAATGTACTCTACCAGGGAGTGGATCACCCCTTGAGGATGAATCACCACAGATATCCTCTCGGGCTCTATGTTAAACAGCCATCTCGCCTCTATCACCTCAAGCCCTTTGTTCATAAGGGTTGCAGAGTCTATGGTGATCTTCTTTCCCATGTTCCACAAAGGATGAGAAAGGGCCTCATCTGGGGTCACATCTTGCAATTCCTCCCGACTCTTCCTCAAAAAAGGCCCCCCAGAGGCGGAGAGTATGAGCCTTTTAACCTCTTCGCCCCTACCCTGAAGGCACTGAAAGAGGGCGCTGTGCTCGCTGTCTATTGGAATGATCTCTCCCCCGCATCTTGCAGCCTGCGCCATGATGATGGAGCCCGCTGCCACCAAGGTCTCCTTGTTGGCAAGGGCCACCCGTTTGCCTGCTCCAAGGGCCTCGTAAACCGCCTCTAAACCCACTATTCCAGAGGTTGCAGCCACAACCACGTCTGCCAGAGGCAGGGTGGCCACCTCTCTCAGGCCATGCTCTCCGTGAAGCAGCCTTGTGTCAGGGGGCAGCTCTACCTCTGTATCAGGGGGAAGAACCACATACTCTGGTCTGAACCTCTCTACCTGTCTCCTTAGCAGGTCCACGCTGTTCCTGCCCCCGGCAAGGGCAAGAACCCTGAACCTGCGGGGATGTAGAGAGATCACCTCAAGGGTCTGGGTGCCCACAGAGCCCGTGGAACCCAGAAGAACCACCTGGGTTATGCCGTTGCTATCCTCCTCTTGGCAGGGGCTGTTGCCGCCTCTTGAAGAAGAGCAGGTCAGTTCCACTCTTTGGCCTTAACCTGGGTGAACTTCTCCATTAGATCCTCTGCCTGCTCTCTGCCAAAAAGCTGGGCAAGTAGAAGTCCAGACCGTGGAAGGGTGCGGTTAAGCATCTCCTCAAATGCCCTGTCACCCACCTCCCTCTGAAGCTCAAACATCCACTCTTCAATCTTAAGGCTGTCGTCTATGTTCAGGGCGGTGAGCACTATCTGAGCCGCCGACAGATGGACCAAAGCCTCTTTGGGCTCTCCAAGCTCTATCTTGAGCCTGCCCATCTGCCCCAGTATCCTGCCTGCAGCCTCAGGGTGCTCCTGCAGCTCTCCGCTGTAAAGCCGGTCCTCCAACAGCTTAACCACCAGCTCTTTCTGTTCCCGTTCCAAAGCTTACCTCCAGTAGGTGGGTAGTAGTAGCAACGAGCAAGGTAGAGCAAACAGAAGGCTGTCTATTCTGTCAAGAACCCCTCCGTGTCCCGGGAATATGGCTCCAGAGTCTTTAACCCCTACCCGCCGCTTCAAAAAGGACTCAAAGAGGTCTCCAATCTGTCCAAGGGCGTTTATGGCAATTCCACCCAAAAGCCCCCACCAGAAGGGCACGAGTCCCCCTACAGAGGCCACGATCCCCGCGGCAATTCCTCCTCCTGCAAGACCGCACAGGGTGCCCTCCCAGGTCTTCTTGGGACTGGCAGGATGCAAAGACCTGACCCCAAATCTCTTCCCACCATAATAGGCAGCAGAATCTCCCACCCATATAGCGGCAGCCACCACCAAGAGGTGCACAAGGCCATTGTGGGATCCCTTCATCATCAGGGCAATCGCAAGGGGAACGCCAACATAAACCACCCCTGCCGCCCCTGTGGTGGCCACGGGGATCAAAGAGGGAGTGGGCTCTTCCCACGAGAGAACCACCCCTGCCCCCTCAAGGATCATGGGCAAGGCAACCCCTGCAGCCACCAAGGGCCAAGAGCCCTTTAAGATACCCCAGAGCATGGTTACCATACCCAAAGACTGGGCAACAAACACACCGGGCTTCAACTCACCTGTGAGCTTTCCGAACTCGTAGAGCCCAACAAGCCCCAAAAGAAAGAGAAAGATAGCAAAGGGCTGGCTGCTGGGCCAGAAGAGCAGGCCCAGAACTACAACTAAAAGGATTAACCCGGTTATGATTCTGGTCATTCAGCCCCTAACCCTCTCTGCCACAAGGTCTCCCATCTCAGAGGTGTTCACCTTGGTGCCCTCTCCCCGATAAAGATCCGCTGTGCGGTAGCCCTCGTTCAAGATATCCTCAACCGCCTTCTCAATGCACTTTGCGGCATCCCCTTGACGGAAGGAGTAGCGCAGCATCATTGCAGCCGAGAGTATGGTGGCCAAGGGATTCGCCACGCCCTCACCGGCTATGTCCGGAGCACTGCCGTGGACCGGTTCGTACAGCCCCTTGAAGTCCCCAAGGCTCGCCGAGGGAAGCATCCCTATGGAGCCCGTGAGCATGGCGGCCTCGTCTGAGAGGATGTCTCCAAACATGTTACCGGCCAAGATAACATCAAACTGCAGGGGATCGCGGATAAGCTGCATGGCCGCGTTGTCAACAAGGAGGTGGTTCAGCTCTACCTCGGGGAACTCCTTAGCCACCTCGCTCACAACCTCTCGCCACAAGACCATAGAGTTAAGCACATTGGCCTTGTCTATTGAGGTGAGCCTCTTATTCCTCACCATGGCCGCCTCAAAGGCCTTTCTGGCTATGCGAGCAATCTCCCACTCGTGGTAGATCATGGTGTCAACGCCCTTACGGCCGTCCTCTTCCTGGTATATCCCCTTGGGCTGCCCAAAATAGATGCCACCTGTAAGCTCCCTCACCACAAGGATATCAAAGCCCTTGCCCCCCAGAACCGAGTTCTTCAGGGGTGAAGAGTCCAAAAGGGCGGGAAAGATGATGGCAGGCCTCAAGTTTGCATAGAGGTTGTACTCCTTACGCAGGGGAAGTAGTGCGCCTCTCTCAGGTTGCTCCTCTGGAGGCAGAGACTCCCACTTGGGTCCTCCCACAGCTCCAAAGAGAATGGCATGGGCCTCATTGCACACATCAAGGGTCTCTTGAGGAAGGGCCTTACCAACGGCGTCTATGGCAGCCCCTCCCACAAGGGCCTCTTTGTACTCTATTGTGAAACCAAACCGCTCTGCGGCTGCGTTCAAAACCTTGATGGCCTCTGCAATAACCTCTGGGCCTATGCCGTCTCCGGGCAAAACAGCTACCTTGAACATCTCTTAAGCCTCCTAAGGGTTGATGGTTAAATTAGAGCATCTCACAAAAGGGGGGTCAATCTAAAACCCTCTTCTCTTCATGTATATCACCCCACGGGGACACTCTGTGGCACAGATGCCACACCCTTTACAATGCTCAGCATCCAGAAGAGGAGGCTGCTGCAGTTCAATGGAGGCATCGGGGCAGAAGAGCCAACAGGTACCACACCCGTTGCAGTAGCCGCACGAAAGGCATCTGCCCACCTCTAAAGGGACCCCTTTGGGAAGGGGCACGGAAGGTAAAAGATCAATGTTAACCGGATTGATGTCGTTAAAAGAGATCACCTCCATCTGATCCCTTTGCCACAGCTCTTCCCGGGCATGGATGTACTCTCTCTGCTGGAGCTGACAGAGGATCCTTCTTGCCGCCTCTCTCCCAGAGGCAATGGCCTGGGCAACCGAGGACGGGCCACAGGCAAGGTCCCCAGCGGTTATTATGGACTCTTCTGGCCACTGGTAAGAGGGCTCTTGGCCCACCGCCAGCACCACCAAGTTGAACACCCCCGGCTGTTCCAAACCTACAAACTCCACCTTCTTCAAAGGCCCGCTCTCGTCCACCACCCTCACCCTCTGCATGATGACCTTAACGTGCCCGTGAGCCGCCTGGGCATTCTTCAGCCCCACAGAGCAAACCAGACTAACCCCCTCCTCAAGGGCCTCCTGCAGCTCCTCTTTGATGGCAGGAACCTGGTCTTCAGGCTCTACGCAGGCCATGGTGACGGTTCTCCCCTCCCTCACAAAGACCCGGGCAACATCAACGGCCACATTGCCGCCACCCACCACCAGAACGTTCTCTCCCTCAGGAAGGATCCCCTGAAGGTTGTACTCTTTCAACACCTTAAGCCCAGGTAGAACCCTGTCACCCTCCTCTATGCCTGGAAGCATCCTGGCTCGGTCCAGGCCTGTGGCCACAATCACCCAGTTGAACTCACGGGAGAGCTCAGTAAGGTTATCAGGGGTGACCTGGGTGGAGGTCTCAATCTTAACCCCAAGGGCTTTAACCGCTTCCAAGGCTTGTTTTAAGGACTCTCTCTCCAACCTAAAAGCGGGAATGCCCCAGGCTAAGATTCCACCAGGGGTCTCCTCCCTCTCTGCAATGGTCACCTGAACACCCTGCATGGCAAGATACCACGCCGCAGAGAGGCCAGCAGGACCCGAACCAACAACCAGAGCTTTCCTGCCAATGAAAGGAGAAGGGTTAGGAAGACCC